>CAXBOL010000151.1:0-8512 GCA_963977295.1 uncultured Opitutaceae bacterium | reverse complement strand
AAATCGGGCTCATCGGCGTCTCCACGCCCGAGCAGGACCAAAATTGCGTGATCGATCTTATGCGCGACGGGTGGATCGACTCCGTGCAGGTGATCTATAACCTGCTCGAACAAGAACCCGCCGCCGAACTCCTCGACGTCGCGGCCGAATGTGGGGTCGGCGTGATCGTGCGAGTCGCCTTCGACGAAGGGGCGCTCACCGGTAAGTTCAACGCCAACACCACGTTTCCTCCCGAGGATTTTCGTTCCGGCTATTTCCAAGGCGACCGCATGGGTCGGGTAGTCCAGCGCGTGGATGCGATCAAGGCCGACCTGGTGGGCACCGACTACACCATGCCCCAAGCCGCCTTAAAATTCGTGCTGGCCCATCCGGCAGTCAGCGTCGTGATCCCCGGCATCCGCACCCTCACCCAAGCCGAAGCCAACTGCGGGGTGAGTGACCTCCCCGACATGACGCCCGAGTTAATCACCAAACTCCAAGCCCACAACTGGCGCCGCGGCGTCTGGTATGGCGGAAAATAGGTCAGCACGCCACTGGTAGGGCGTGACCGCTGGGCGCGCCGACGACCTACGGACGGCCCAGCACGCCGCGGACGGCCCAGCGGTCCGTCCCTACCTCGATCACCATTTTCCTCTTTTTCCCGTAGAGGCTTTACTCGCCGAAGCCCGCCGAACTTCTCACACTGTGGGTTGGGCTTTCCTGTCCGGCATAGCCTTGGCGACGGAGGAACGCCCAACATACCTACCAGCGTCCGCCCCAATCCCCCCCTAGGGATAAACCCCTAGCCCATAAAAAACATCTAGCCCACTGCAGACTAGGGCTTTACGCCGCGACCGTTTACCTGCTTGTTCTATCGCAATTGGTTTGAGCAAAAGTCTAATCCGCGACTTCCGCTCAACCTTCCGTCCCCTGCCTTGATCGAATCCTCCTGATGAGTCCGCGCGAAGCCTTCGCCAGCAATTTTTCCCACCTCCAGGAGCACGATGATCAGCTCCTGAGATTGGGTATTCTCTCGCATCGCGACTTACCGCGACAATTGGGGGCGTTCGACTCCTTCGCCCCTAGGACCTCGCGATGAAGTTCAACGAAGACTCTCGGGTTAAGATCCCCGCCCTGCTCCATTTGACTCGGTTAGGCTATTCGTATGTTTCTCTGAAGACTTCGAAGTGGGACCAAAGCTCTAACATATTCACCGACTTGTTTCGCGTCGGCCTCGGTAAAATCAATCCCGTGGCTTCAGCGGAAGACATTGATCGCACGCTGCTCGAAATCACTCTGCTCCTCGATTACGCGGATCTGGGCAAAGCCTTCTACGAGCGCCTCCTCGTTCAGTCGGGGGTGAAACTCATCGATTTCGAAAACTTCGATAACAACACCTTCAACGTCGTCACGGAGCTTCCCTGCATCAAAGGCGATGAGGAATTTCGGCCCGACATCACCCTACTGATTAACGGCCTACCGCTGGTCTTCATCGAGGTGAAGAAACCCAACAATCGCGACGGTATCCTCGCCGAGCGCAGTCGCATCGCCAGACGGTTCCAGAACCCCCAGTTCCGCCGCTTCGTCAACATCACGCAACTCATGATGTTCTCCAACAACATGGCGTATGACGACGACTCCCACGAGCCCATCGAAGGTGCATTCTACGCGACCACGTCCTACGAAAACCCCAGTTTCAATTATTTCCGCGAAGAGAATTCAGAAGCACTCCCGTTACTGCTCCCGCTCGTCACCGAAACCGAGAATTTCATTCTCGCCGACACCAACCTTCATTCCATCAAGGGTTCTCCGGAGTTCGAGACCAACAAGAATCCCGACTCTCCCACCAATTGTCTCTGCACTTCCCTGTTCAGCCGAGCACGGCTCGCGTTTCTTCTCCGCTACGGCATCGCCTATGTGCGCCAGGTCGATGGATTCGAGAAACACATCATGCGTTACCCGCAGATCTTTGCGACCCATGCCATCGAATCCAAAATCGAATCCGGCATCCGCAAGGGCATCATTTGGCACACGCAAGGTAGCGGAAAAACCGCCCTCGCCTTCTACAACGTCAAACACCTCACCGACTACTTCCGCCGCAAAGCCGTCGTCCCCAAGTTCTATTTCATCGTCGATCGCATTGACCTGCTGACTCAAGCCGCCCGCGAGTTTCGCTGCCGCGGTCTGACGGTTCACGAGATCGACTCTCGCGAGGAATTCGCCCGGGACATTAAATCGATCCAGGCGATTCACAACGATTCCGGCCTGCTCGAAATCACCGTCGTCAACATCCAGAAATTTCAAGAAGACGCCAACGTCGTCCGCGCCTCCGACTACGACATCCAGCTGCAACGCATCTACTTCCTCGATGAAGTTCACCGTAGCTACAACCCCAAGGGCAGCTTTCTCGCCAACCTTACCGAGTCCGATCCCCACTCCATCAAGATCGGCCTCACCGGCACGCCACTGCTGGGCGAAGATCACAATTCAAAAGCCCTCTTCGGCGGCTACATTCACAAATACTACTACAACGCTTCGATCAAAGACGGCTACACCTTGCGTCTGATACGTGAGGAGATCGAAACCGCCTACAAACTCCAACTCGTCGAAACCCTCGCGGGCATCGAACTCCTGAAAGGTGGCAACAACCGCGAGTTCGTCTACGCTCACGAAAAATTCGTCGAACCGATGCTCGACTACATCGTTCGCGACTTCGAGACCTCCCGCCTGATGCATGACGACGCGGGCATCGGTGCCATGGTGATCTGCGATTCCTCGGCCCAGGCAAAGAAGATGGCCGAAATTTTCGCCGCAAAATATAGCGGGCCGTCCCCTTCTCCTGATCAATCAATTCCCTTCATCCTCGCCGATACTCCGTCCGAGTATGCGCTGGCGGCCGAAGACCAAGCCGCCTACGGCACGCAAAAGAAACGGGCTCGGGCGGTGAAGACCGCCGCCCTCATCCTTCACGATGTGGGCACCAAGGAGTCTCGCAAACTGCAGGTCGAGGACTTCAAGGAGGGGAAAATCGATCTGCTCTTCGTCTACAACATGCTGCTGACCGGCTTCGACTCCCGTCGCCTCAAAAAGCTCTATCTCGGCCGAATCATCAAGGCGCACAATCTCCTGCAGGCCCTTACCCGGGTAAATCGCACCTACAAAGCGTTCCGCTACGGCTACGTGGTCGATTTTGCCGACATCTCCGCCGAGTTCGAAAAGACCAATCAGGCTTACTTCAAGGAGCTCCAGAGCGAACTTGGCGATGAGATGGAAACCTACTCCAATCTCTTCAAGTCTCCCGAGGAGATCGCCGCCGACCTCGACGCGATCAAGGATGCGTTGTTCGACTTCAACACCCTGAATGCGGAGGTCTTCTCCCAACAGATTACCCAGATTCAGGATCGCGGACAAATGCTCCGCATTGTCAAAGCGCTCAACACCGCACGGGAGCTCTACAATGTAATTCGCCTCTCCGGACGCTACGAGCTGCTCGAATCACTCGACTTCAAGAAGCTCAACCAGCTCGGCACCGAGGCACAGAACCACCTCTCGCTCCTCAACCAAAAGATCGCCCTCGAAGCCGGGCACGATAACACCAATATACTCAACATTGCCTTGGAGAGCGTGCTCTTCACGTTCCGCAAGGTGTCGGAGGATGAGCTCCGCATTGCCGATGAGCTAAAGGAGATCCTGCGAAAAACCCGCGAAATGCTCCAGGGCAACTTCGACTACGACGATCCCCAGTTCGTCACCCTCAAGAGTGAACTCGAACGTCTTTTCAAAAAGAAGAAGCTGAGCGACATCACGCAGGAGGAGATGAGCGCCAACATCGAGGTCCTCAAAGACATCCACGCCCGCGCCCGCGATTTGGAGCGGAAGAATCAGCTCCTTCGCGCCAAATACGCCAACGACGTAAAATATGCGCGCATCCACAAACGGCTCCGCGAAAAGGGCGACCTCGACACCAGCGAGCGCAAACTCTTCGACGCATTGAGTGCGTTCAAAGCCAAAGCCGACGCCAAATTTCTCCACAACGCCCAACTACTCAACAACCCGGCCTTCGCCGCGAAGGACCTGTTGAAGCTCGCGGTGGAACAGTTCAACCAAGCTCACGGTTTCAAGCTGGATGCCGCGGGCTTGAGATCCCTCAATGACCTCATCTTGAAAGAGTATCTCGACGAATTTCACGGTAAAATCCCTGCATGACCACCTCCCGGACTTTTGAATCCCAAGCCAAAACGCTCATCGACGACCTCAAGGCCGTCTGCGCCAATCACGGCCTCGGCAACGATGGCAACGAGTTCAAGATCATCACCCAGATCTTCCTCTACAAATTCCTGAACGATAAGTTCGCCTACGAAGCCAAGCGCATCGACCCCAAGCTCGCGCAGGCGCAGTCGTGGGAAGACGCCCTCCGCGCCTATTCCCCCGCTGACTATGAGATGCTCCTGATTCAGCTCGGCGGCAGCACCGCCCAGCTCCGGCCCGAGCACTTCCTCGCCACGCTCTACGGGAAGCAAAACAACGATGATTTTGCTACGCTGCTCGATACCACGTTGCTCGATATCGCGAAGCTCAACAGCGACGTCTTCTCGGTCGTCACCGACGACAAGACCAAGGTCGTGCTTTTCGACCCCATCACCCAATACGTCGCCTCCAAGCGCAACGAGTTCGCCCGGGCGCTTATCAACAAGCTCATGGCCTTCAGCTTTGAGCGAATCTTCGCCGAGAAATTCGACTTCTTCGCCACGCTCTTCGAATACCTCATCAAGGATTACAACAAAGACGGGGGCGGAAAATATGCGGAGTATTACACGCCCCACGCTGTGGCCAAAATCATGGCCGCATGTCTCGTGACCAAGGAGAAAAGCAACGTCTCCTGCTACGACCCGTCCGCCGGTTCAGGAACGCTACTTATGAACCTCGCCCACAAGATCGGCGAAGAAAAGTGCAGCCTCTATTCGCAGGACATTTCTCAAAAATCCTCCGGCCTGCTGCGGCTCAACCTCATCCTCAACAACCTCGTCCACTCGATTCCCAATATTGTCCAGGGTAACACCATCTTGCATCCTGAACACCGGGAAAACGGCACCCTACGAAAGTTCGACTACATCGTTTCCAATCCGCCCTTTAAACTCGATTTCAGCGACTTTCGCGACGCGCTCGACACCAAGGCCAACAAAGACCGCTTCTTCGCCGGTATTCCGAAAGTAGCCAAGGCGAAGAAGGACTCGATGGCGATCTACCTGCTCTTCCTCCAGCACATTATTCACTCGCTCAACGACCACGGCAAAGCCGCAGTCGTTGTGCCCACCGGATTCATCACCGCTCAGTCCGGCATCGACAAACGCATCCGTCAGCACCTCGTGGAAAACAAGATGCTCGCCGGCGTCGTCTCCATGCCGAGCAACATCTTCGCAACCACCGGCACCAACGTTTCCATCCTCTTTTTGGACGCGACTAACAAGGGCGACGTGATCCTTGTCGATGCCTCCAAACTCGGCACAAAAGTAAAGGAAGGAAAGAACCAGAAAACACTGCTCTCCACCGAGGAAGAGGATCAAATCATCCAGACATTTAACGCCAAAACAACTGTCGAGGATTTATCCGTTACCGTTTCCTACGACGACATTGCCGCAAAGAATTACTCCCTGAGTGCGGGCCAATATTTTGAGATCACCATCAATCATGTCGAAATGACGCAAATGGAATTCAGCTCGAAACTCGCCGATTCAGAAAAACGCCTGACCGATCTTTTCAGCGAGTCCCACAAGCTCGAAAATGAAATACAACGCCAGTTAAAGGATTTGAACCTATGAAGGGCAAAGGATGGGAACGCCTAAAAGTTGGCGATATTGCTGCACCTGGTCGCAATTCGATAGTTGGCGGCCCATTCGGGTCAGACCTTGTTTCCAAAGACTACGTGCCCAACGGTATCCCTGTAATTAGAGGGGCAAACATGGGAAACGGACGCTGGGTTTCCGGTGAATTTGTATATGTCAGCAAAGCGAAAGCAGAATCGCTAGCCGCTAACTGCGCCAAGCCAGGTGATCTGATTTTTACTCAACGTGGAACGATTGGGCAGATTGCCCTTGTTCCTCAAAATGGACCGTCTCGATATCTTCTGTCACAAAGCCAGATGAAGCTAAGTTCCGATGCGAAGAAAGCGGATGCACTGTTCCTCTACTACAATTTCAGCGGATCCCAGCAGCAAAAATACATTCAGCAGAACGCGATTCGAACGGGAGTTCCCCACACGAACCTAGGGATTTTGCGCGACACTCCTTTACTATTGCCGCCGCTCAGTCAGCAGAGAGCAATTGCCGACATTGTGGGAGCCCTCGACTCCAAAATCGAACTCAACAACCAGATCAACGCCGAGTTGGAGGCGATGGCGAAGCTGCTGTATGATTATTGGTTTGTGCAGTTCGATTTTCCGATGACCGCAGCACAGGCCGCGTCCCTCGGCCGCCCCGCCCTCGAAGGCAAACCCTACAAAACCTCCGGCGGCAAGATGGTGCACAGCCCCACCCTCAACCGTAAAATCCCTGAGGGTTGGTCCGCCGATACGCTCGATAAACTGGGTCAGGTCGTCGGCGGCACGACGCCAAGCAAAGAGAATGATGCCTATTACTGTGAGGCCGGTATTCCATGGATTACTCCGAAAGACCTCTCCAACAATAAGGGAAGAAAATTTATTGATCGCGGTGAAATTGACGTTACCGAAGCGGGTCAAAAAAGAGGCTCCTTAAAGCTGATGCCCGCCGGAACGGTTCTGCTCAGCTCTCGAGCACCGATCGGTTACACCGCGATTGCATGTAATCCGCTCACGACCAATCAAGGATTTAAGTCGTTCGTTCCGAGCAAAGGCTATGGCTCCGATTTCATCTTTCGAACGCTCAATCATTTCATGAAGCTGATTGAGCAGAATGCTTCAGGTTCAACTTTCCGGGAGATTTCAGGCGGAACGCTTAAAGCAATTAAAATCCCCATGCCACATCCGAGCTTGGCGAAACTCTACTGCGACAAAGTTAAGTCCATGTCGGCCCAGCAGCAAAACCTGGAAAAGCAAAACCAAGAACTAACCCAACTCCGCGACTGGCTCCTCCCCATGCTAATGAACGGCCAAGTGACAGTGACTCAAGATCAATGACCTCATACGAATTAATAGATTTAGCAAGACGTTGTTTCCCCCAAGATAATCTTGTGGTGAGGCCCGATCATCCGCTTATTTTAGGCGGCCCCGATATCTTACTAGCGCGCGATGGACTTCTGTATGCGCTATTTGTTCAACACGCTGATGAAGAAAGAACAGCATTGAATCTTTTGGCTCGCTTGGCCAGATCAAGATTAGCACTGCCTTCGCACACTTATGCCATACTAGCAACCGACGACTTAAGTGACCCATTGCCCCAAAACGTCACAGCGATACAGTCCAACTTCGACGCTGTATTGCCGATAAAAGAACTCAAGCGTTTCGTTAGCAGCGGTTCCCGACTTGATCCCGCGAAGATCCACGAACTCTCGATTGTCCATCGGCGAGTTTTTCAACGTTCGGCCATTATTTACCAAACCGCCTATCGCTTAAACAAAGAGTTCCCTCATGGAACCAAACCGCTATCCCTATTGAATGAGTTTAGCCAAAATGCCGATGCGGATTCCTACATTTTGCGATCATGGAGTCCGAGGCGGTCTGGTCGGCAGGGTTCAGAATTTTATCGATCAGACCAAACTATTGTATCCGCTCATTCATTTGAAGGGCAATCATCAGGGCGTCGCAGCCTTCAGCAGATTCTCAATAAAGCCATCCAAATGGAATTTACTATGGATCGCGGTGTTCCCTACCCATCGTTTTCGACTGCTAATGCTCTTCTGATCGATCATGCTCCTTCTCTGAGGCACGACCCACTCAAGTTGCTTCGGTGTGCAGCGTTTCTAGGATGGACTATTATTCCGGCAGTGTCCCTTAACTTGCTAATGGAAACCGTCTCAACACTTCAGCGAGAGATGGTGACAATCTTCGATTCGCAATGAGCCTCTACCCCAGACGAATCCGAACACTTCAGGTGATTGTCGCCGGAAGTGTTATTTCAGCTCATGCGAGCGATGCGACCGTGATTGATCTCGAATTATCTGAGGCGTCTTCAACTATGCGGGTCCCTCAACTAAATAGACGCAGATTATTACAAGTATTACATATGACAAGAGCCCTTGACTCGACGCTCAAATGCTTCGTATCGCACCACAGTGTTTCTGCTAGCATGCCGTCACTGGGAGGCTATCTTATTGCACTAAAGTCTATCAAGGCACATCCAACACTATCTCCGCTTGCCCTGCACCGGCAAAAATATTATCAAGGAGCGATAGTCAAACCTAGGAATAGATATATGCATGAAGCGGGAGCCTTCCCGTCGTCAGAAGGTGAGATTATGCAGCTACTCTCGGAAATGCATACCTGCGTCGTGGAGGTTCTCGCACTATAGTTATAATAACACAAAATGCCTAAAACCTTCCGTCACAGTGCCGGCTTCGG
>CAXBOL010000150.1:0-8517 GCA_963977295.1 uncultured Opitutaceae bacterium | reverse complement strand
GTTGCTGGGATCAACTGGGTATACTGGAGTCTTGGCTACGAGGTGGCCTTTTACCTAATCGTAGGCCTACTGGCCATAGGCCGACGGATTATGCCGCTTGTTGCAGTCTCGTTAGTTGCATTCCTCTTACCACTCTTCCCCTTCGACTTGTGGAACCTATTCGCGATGGGAATATCGAGTTGGTGGATCGTGCAAGGGCACTATCGTCAGGGCCTTCCCTTGCTGATCGTCAGTATCCTCTTTGTCGCTACTCAGTTAAGTATCGATCAGACTATCGCAGCCTCGATCACTTTTCTTTTGATTGTATTCCCGATCAAAAAAGGGGGAGGGCTCCTACTAGCACCGTTTCGGTCGGCAGGAACTTGGTCTTACAGTCTGTATCTCATTCATGTCCCGATTGGCTGCTATTTGTTACCGCGTTATCTGCCGTTCCTTAATCGACGAACCTCAACCCTAGAGGTGGTCCTTTCCAACGGTTTCGAATTGGCGGTTTGTATGTTTTGCGCCTACTTAGTCTATTTATTCGTGGAGCGCCCATCTCACGAATTCGCTCGAAATATCTCATCCAGATACCGATCGACACGGCACGACTCCACCGACTGAGCGAATTCGATACACCGATCATGAGAGTAAGCCACCACACGCAAAACACGTAAATTGGGGTTTAAAAACGCTCATCGATTCAGTCGCTTCGCGCAACCCAGCCCCCGGATGATTGGCGAGTTGAACTACTCCATTCATCTCGGACCGGAAAAGTGGTCCTGCCAAACTCGTGAAGATTTCATTCTTTAACCGCCAAACTGCGTTTGTCAGCCGACACCACGTGACTCCGGTTAAACTTCCGATGTCATCAACTTGGCGATCACTTGCGTGAGGTCCACCAGAGCTGCTGAAGCTGAGGGGCTGCCCGGATCTGCTCGCCGCAACCGCGTAAAGAGTCGGGTCAACTGCCGCATGACGCCTTCGGGATAAACTACCGCGGAACCTCCCGAGTCAGGTTGGTCAATTTTCAACTGTCCTCGCTGCGCATGCGTGCGACCAGCGACCACCGCGTGGTGCAGCACTGCGCGGTTCAACAACACAAAAGGAAACTGCAGATTGCGACTGGGCCCGCAACGCAGTCGCCTCCCGCCCATCGGTTGCTGCAGCACTTTGACTTCAGCCAATTTATCCGACGAAAAAAACCCCGCCGCGCCTCCCACTATCCCGCCGACCAGGGTGCCCATCAAAAACGATCCGCCCAACAATGACGCATCTACAACCCCCCCGGCCAGGGCTCCACCCGCCGCGCCTGCAACGATAAGATCGCGCTTCTTCAACCCAAAGACCAACCAACTTTCCTCCGACAAAAGATCGGTGTCGAGCATTGCCATATCGACCTCCTCGCGGTCCAGATCGTCAAACCCGTAGATACCTTCAACGTCGCGTCGAGCTCGACTTTCCATCTGCCGCAATCGCCCCCGATACGATTGCTCCAACGCGGCAGTGTAGCGTTGGGGATCATCATTTTTCCCAATGTCCTTGGTTTCCTGATACTGGAGTGCCGTCGCCACGAGCTCCGCCATCAATCGTGCCGCATCGTTGGCCTGTTCTTGACGATGGTTGATCAAGGCCGCGACGGCTTCATCGACCGGTTGACGCCAGGGCTCCCGCATTTGCCCGAACGCTTGCAGGAGGTCGATCTGCCGATCGAAGGGTGCCTGCTGCACATCAAGCACGCGCACGACCCGGAAAAACTGCTCCAAGGCCTGTGACCACGGCTCTACAAATCGGGGCGCACCGATAGGATTGATCACCGCCAGACTCGGCTGCCCGGTCCACCGCAAGATCTCCATCTCCGCATCATACTCCGGCCCATACGGCGTGCCGCCATCAACCACATAAATAAGACCCGCCCCCTCAACCAAAGGTCGCAACAATTCACATTCATTGCGGAAACGTTCGTCGCCCTCGTGATCCCGCACAAACCGCGCCACCACCGCCGCTCGCGACCCTGCACCAGTCTCATGCTGTTTCATCCAATCCAGCGCCGCCCGCGCCCGCTGAAACCCCGGCGTGTCCACCAGCGTATAAAGTAACTTACCCCGCACCCGCAGCGGAAATTCACGCGCCAACACCGTGGTGCCCGGCTCCGGCCCGATGCGCACGGTTGTATCGCGCGCCAGCGTCGCGACCAAACTCGACTTTCCCTTATTTGGGTGTCCGACCAACGCAAACGTCGGCGCACTCATGCCAATACCTCCTCGAGGCGAACCGCGACTCGCAACCTCGCATCACTTACCCCGACCAATTTCTTCCGCCAAAGCTCAACTTGAGCCAGCGTCGCCGCAGGCAAACCGACCTCATCGCCCAACCCGACCGGTAGCACGACTAACGTCGTCGACGGCGATTTCGCCAGCGCCCCGCGCAACGACGTGACAAAATCTACGAACTCCATCAGGGGAGGTTCCCACCCTTTGACGACGATGAGAATAGTCGCATCTGCCTCCCGCTGACTTTCCCCCAATTTTCGCGCCAGCTGGAGTTCTTCCGCCACGCTCATCGCTCCACCCGCCGCATGCAGTTTTGCCTGCGGAAAAATAGTCTGCAGCGCATCACGCTCAATTGGCACCTCGGACCAATTGATGACCACACGAATGTGATCGGAATCCTCTCCAAGCACCGAGTGCGTCGATGCCACATTCGGCACATTCTCCACCTGCATGCCTTGGCCATGCTCCGGCTCAACTGCCTCCGTCTCCACACGCCAGCGATGCAGGCGGCGCATTACCACCGAAATCCCTGGACTCGCCGCCACGGCTGCTCGCGCCGCCGAACGCAACCGTCCCTGCGCCCAGGCGACGGTGAGGACGCGCGGCAGGATACCGTAACAGACCATGGTCAGCACCACGAACTGCCACCACCCGCCTAAACGCGCCGCGTCGCCCGGTGACAACGTGGTGGCCGCGGCTCGAAAATAGCGCGACTCCCCAATCAACGCCAACGAGGGTTGTGCCTCTCCCCACGCCCAGCTCCAAGGCAAGGCCATGGCCGAGGTAATTCCGTGCAACCGCTGGGCATCTCCCGCCGCATCTCCGGTCGTCAGCGTGGTGCTCCAGCCAAACGCCAGATCCGTAAACACCACCAATACCAAACATCCGGCCACCGCAGTAAGTTGAAAACTCAGCGCAAATAATTGAGACCACCGCAGGATCGCCCATTTCTGCAGACTCGCGTAAAGCTGCTGATGTCGTCCCAACCGACCAGACACGAGGGCCAGAGAGTCTCGCAGATCACGGGGAAACAGTCGCCACAACAAAGGCGCCAGCCGGCCCGGGCTCAACGCCCGCCCCAACGCCGACCAGAGTCCCGCTCCCGGCACTCGACGCGTGATTCGCGAAGGCAACGCCGCGAACCCAAACGCGAACAGGAACACCCCCGGCAGCGCCACGAGCACCGCCAACACCGAAACCGCGTTCACCCGCCCTGAACCATCAAAATAGAAAGCCCCCAAGGTCGCGCCACCTCCCAGCAAAATGGCCGCAACGACGATAAGAAATGACGTCAGGTAATTCGCCGTCTCCGCGCGACGATGCAGGTCGCCCACTGCCGCATCCTCGTCTTTGATAAACTCCAACCAGCGCAGCGCGACCGCCACCCGATCCTCCCCCTCCACCGACACCTCAATCGCGAAAGGTTTGTCTCGCTGCACGAGATCGGACGCGGACTGCTGCTCGTCGCGATCGAGCGCGCAAGCGAGCGCCACGACATCGGCAATCTCGGGTGGGCGTTGATCTCGTAAAGACATGGACCCCGACCTTCAACGATCAACCCACTCGTGGCAATCCATGGAATTTGATTCCTAGCGCGCAGAGCGTAATTCGGTTCGACTGCGGCAACAACTTCCCCCAGGGGCGACTAATACCAATCACCGCTTGGATTTAGACTTTAACGCCAAGTCGCGGAGACGCCGAGTTAAGCAGCAAGTAATTCAACTGCTGAACTTTGCATTCTTACCGGCATTGTGACTTTGCGTTAAAATTAGTCTAATTTAATCGAGCTGCTGGTGTAATCGGTTCCCGGTGCAAACCCGTCCACCGAATCAGGTTTCAGGACGTATGCGCCGGTGCGCCGCGAGCCTGAACGGGTGTTGTAGAGTTCGATTACCCGTAGCAATTCACTCAGACTGAGCCGTCCGTCCTGTGAATAGTCGGCACTGTGAAACCGTGTCACCACTGATCCGACACTCAGATCCCGGCCGTCGGGTTGGAAGCCATCCGCGGATGATTCTGCCAGTCGGTAGCGTCCCGTCCGACTACTCCCGAAGCGGGTGTTGTAGAGCTCAATCACGCGCAGTAATTCACTGAGACTGAGCTGCTGATCACCGTCCGTGTCGGCGCTGTGCAGTGCCGGGGTGATTTCCAACGGATCAGGATTCGCCAGCAACTGGACCTCCGCCCCACCCACCGTCACCCCCACTAACGAAGTAATCTCCGCGACCCCGCGTTGCGTTGTCGGCACGTCCAAGGTAAAACTGAACTCCAACGGAAATTCCCCTAGCGCCGACCAAGACCATTCCAGCAAATCCTCGGCGCCCACCATCGGCCGCTTCAGCACGACCGGATTGTCTTCGCTCACTGCCCTTAAGCTCCAACCGACGGGCAGCAACACCGACCACCCTACTGCGGTTACCGAGGCATCGAAATTCAGCGTGCCGCTCACCGTCACCAAACCGCCGGGTAGGTAGCGCGGCGCATCGGTATCATGCGTGGCGGTGACAAAAAACTCCGCCGGCAGCACCGAAAGGATCACCTCCCGTGACCGGACCATTCCCGCCGAATTCGCAACTTGAACCGCATAGCGGCCCGCATCGCTCAACCTCACCTCGCTCAGTCCCAACGTGGATTGAGTCGCACCCGACAACGGCTGGTCATTGTGGAACCACTGATACCGCAGCGGAGCCGTGCCGGTCGCGGACACATCCAGCCGATGATCGGATCCCAACGTAAGAACCGCGTTGTCTGAAAGCCCGGTAATCACCGGCGGCCTGATTTCGACCCGGACCACCACCGTTTCTGTATCTATCGTTTTGATACCTTGAATAATTCGCGCCCAATACTCCGTGGTCACCGCCGGATTGACTTCGATCACGGGCCCCTCGTCGTTGAGCAGCGGATTCTCCGTATCGCCGGTTGTGCCTTCATACCACCGGATGAGGGCACGACTGGCATCCGGCAACGCCCGAAGGTTCACCGGAGTGCCGAGTTCAGTGACCAACTCAGTCGACCATGTGGAGGCATCGAAATCGGGGCTGAGTTGCGACGTGGCAAACAGGTCCCCATTCGACGAGGTAAACAAGAACCGATGCCCATCATACAGCTGACCACGCGGGCTGCCTGATAGGTTGAATTGATAGCCTCCATGTCCATCCACGACCAAAAATGAATCTTGCCCGAACGCCACCGTCAGACCCTCGCCATGAGCCATTCCCGACAAATTCAAATACTGGACGGAAGTCAGGGGTTTCCACTTTCGAGTCCAGGAAGCTCCGTCACTGGACTCCATCAACCAGCCGTCCCGACTCCAAACCAAAAACCTTCCGTCCGCGACCATTGCCCTCCACGGGACCGAGAATCCGGAATACCCCAGTTCCACCCAATTCACCCCATCGGTCGATTTCTTCACCCAGGATGATTCATTGATCGCGATGGTCACCCCGTTCCCCTGCAGGAGAAATGCGGCCACCAAGTCATCCACTTTGGTCCATTCCAATCCGTCGATGGACCGATGGATTCCGTTGGCATTCGTGCCGACAAACGCCGTGCCGTCGAAGACCACATCCTGAAGGTCGACACTCAGATCCTGCCAAGTCACCAAATCGGTGGAATGATGCGAATGAGTCCATCCCGCAAAGACATGCGCCCCATGGCCGGAGGCCAATTTGCCCAACGTAAACTGCTTTTCGGAAGTCTGCGTCCATGTAATCGCGTCAGTGGACTCAAAGACACCAGCAGCACCCATCGCCAAGTAACGCCCATCACGATAAAACAGTGCGAGCGAAGCGCCCTGGTTTATCTCCCCGATTTCATCAAACCAGAGCAGGATTGCATCATCACTATCGGCGTGGTCGAACTCGTTGCTCACCCTCACCCAGTAGCGTCCCGATTCCGTTCCACGAGTGATGACCCAAGTATCGCCATAGCCCCCGGCAACGGGAAAAGTCGTGTCACCCGATTCTCCTCGATACCATTGATAGGTCTGCGCCAACGGTGACTCCTCGGTCCTGACCGAAAGTGCGGTGTAACGGGTGGGCGCGGATACTGTCGTTTTGGGGTGCTGCGAAATCTGGGGCTGTAAGAGGTAGAGCAACGCCTTCCGCGAAATGATCGTGCCCTGATCATCCGACACCACGACATCATAACTCCCCCGGTCCATCAGTTTCAGATCTGAGATTTTGAGCACCGCCAGTTGTGAACCCGAGACGCGATCACCGTCCTGCAAATTCACCCCATTTAGACGCCACTGGTAATGCAGCGCACCGGCTCCAGTGGCCACGATTTGAAACTCTGCCTCACCGCCTTCGGTGAGCACCTTGGCTTCGGGTTGTAGAGTCAGGGTGGGTCGCTCGTCTCGCACCAACGCCACCCACCTTGGATAAGCCCCACCCAATTGCACGACATCGAACAAATCAACCAATGCACTATTTGCCGTCCCGGGTGGAATCACCACAACTCGGCCGGAACTATTTACCACCGTGAGGACGTTACGAGTTGAGTAATTCACCACCGGTCCAAGTCCATTCGGAATCTTCGGCACATTACTGTTTTTGCCCCACGCCACCAAAGTCCGATCGCGGCGCATCACCAAATTGTAATAAGTGCTCGTCGCAATCTGAACGACATCCCCCAGGTCATCAGGAATTCCGTCTTGCCCCAACCCATTATTATCCCATCCCCAAACGACGATTTCTCCGTCCGACCGCAGAGCCATGGAACGGCCACTCGTCGCGGCAATCGCCACCACGTCATAAAGTCCCTCCGGCACGGTCGATTGGCCCGATGAATCATCCCCGAATGCCGATAAGGTGCCGTCAGCATGAAGCACCAAAATATGGGAGTCACCTATGGCAACAGCGACCGCATCCTCAATCGATGCGATCATTTCCGGGTTCTCCAAATAGTCCTGTAAATAATCACCCAGCAGATGCACCCGCCCCCTTCCGGTGAGCACGACCGAGAACCACCTGTCGGAGGCGATCGCGGTCACATCGGTGAGTCCCTCGACTTGGTCACTGATTGATTCTGCTTCCGCGCCCCAAACCTTGAGCGTTCCATCTCGCCTAAGCACCATGTGGTAGGCGTCCGTCGAACTGACAGCGACCGCCTCGCCGATATCATCCGGGACGCCATACGCCTGCTGGCCTTCAGCGTGAACCTCTTCGACTGCCACATTGGCAGGAGCCACTTGCACATAAAAAACCGAACGCGAGACCGCACCGCCCGGACTGATCGCCAAAACCTCGTAATAGCCTTCATCGGATTCTTGCACCGAATTCAATGCCAAGGTCGCCGCGCGTTGATGTGGAATTTCGCGCCTTAAAAACCGCCATCGATAGCCGATACTTCCTTCGATTTCCGCGTTGATGGTAATCGAATCCCCCGCCGCGATACGCTGATTGAGTAGGGGCTCGGGCCACACCAGCGGTTGGTCCTGAGGATCAACATCCATGTAGACCTCGGAGGAAAAAATGGCCTCACTGCCATTGGAAATCTGAACTTTGTATCGCCCCCGATCCAACTCGGACGTCTGCCCGATGATCAAGTCCGGCGAGGTCACTCCCGATATCCTCGCGTCGTTCGTCATCGCCTGCCCTTCGTAATACCACTGGTAGCTGAGAGGGCTCTGTGCTTTGGCCACCACGCTGAGTTTCGTCGCCGTGCCTCCCTCCGCCACCAATCCACGGGGTTGCTCGGATATGGCGAATCGTTCGGGGTCACCGGCGACGAGGGCCAACCCCACCTGACTCCCTGCCCCAATCTGATAAATTGGCCCGAGCGTAGTCGGAATGTCCGTCTGCCCAAAATCGTTTAGTCCGGCCCCAAATCCATCTCCATCGTGATTGACACCCAATACAAATCCATTGCTTACCGCCACTTGGTCGATATTGCTCCAATCCACTTCGATCGACCCATCAATTACGGACGAAGCCTCTGGTAATAAGATCACACTTCCATCCGATTTGATCGCAATCGCATCCCGACTGTCGGAGGAATAACCCACTACGGTCCCCAATCCATCTGGTAATGGGGGCACCACCCCTCCGCCCCCTCGAACCACTTTCAATTCACCCGCGACACTGATCACCGCGTAGCCCAAAAGGTCCCGAGCGGTTGCCGCAGCCATGCGCGGATGGTCCAGGGGCACACTGGCTGCACCACTCACGCCACTCCATACGAAGACCTGACCCTCCGCTGACAGCGCCACGCTAGTGGTGCCCCACGCGGAAATTGAAGCGATCGGGGGCAATCCCTCCGGCAC
>CAXBOL010000149.1:0-8533 GCA_963977295.1 uncultured Opitutaceae bacterium | reverse complement strand
CGATCGGGAAATAGCCCAAATTGGTGCCGGTGCGACCGTGGGAAATCACCACTACCGGGAAGGAGCCTGGAGCGGGCTCGGCCTCGGGTGACGCGTTGACCGAGAATGGACCGAGCGCGTAAGGCGCGGTGGGTTGGCCGGTCGCCGGAGTCGGGTAGAGTAGCAGCACGGGAAAAGTCAGATCATGGGCGGCGTCAGGGACCTCGATTTGTCGAAAGCCCACCGCGAATGGAGAGAAAGAAGCAGCCTGGGTCATGGGGATGAAATTGAATAGAGAGACGAATAAGCAGCAGGCGAGAAAGCGTATCATGTCAGTCATCTTATCTGATTCGGCCGCTGCGGCGCTTGACCATTTGTGCGAAATGCTCGTGCCGGTGAGGGGGATTGTTCAAACTCTGGGATAGTCACTCGGAAATTGAGGATCAGACGGATCTGTTGCTGCGGGAAATGAGCGGGCACGTAGGTCGGGAAAGCGAATACCCTTCTCCCGGAAGCCCGGGGACATGTCGCACGGCGCGGTGGTGGCTTCGGCCGAATGTTGACCTGTAACGCCCTGACTCCGCTCCGCGGCCCTCACTTCAGGTTCGTCGCCGACTAACTTCAGCTGCTTGAAGGAATTCGCAGGGTAAAAATTAACGCCGAATCGGCGGATTGTTCAACCGACAATTTCCCTCCGATTACCCGCGCCAATTCCAACGCGACGGACAATCCCAATCCGCTGTGCTGCGATTCCGTGCGCGCCGCGTCTTTGCGCCAGAAACGATCGAATAATTGAGGTAAATCCGCGGGTTCGATCTGGGGCGCGGCATTGGCCACTGACATCTCGGTCCCCGTCGCGTTCTTGACCCATGACACGCGGATGGCACTTGCTTCCGGGGCGTAGGCGACCGCATTGGATATGAGGTTGCCCACGATCACATGCAGCACGCCTCCATCCGTATTGATAGTGAGCTCGTCGGTTCCGGCCAAGACCACTTCGATCTTCCGTTCAATCGCCGTGGCCGTGTGGGATCGAACTATCTGGCGGACCAGTTCAGGCACGTCGACCATCGTGAATTGGGTGGCTACGTTTGCGTGCTCGGCGCGGGCTAGCTCGAGGACCTGCTTCACCAACAGTTCCATGCGCAGCATGATTTCCACTGAGCGCTCATAGTCTTCGGGGCCGGCCGTTTCGGGCCATTTTAAGGCGGACTCCGCGATGGCCCGCATCTCTGCCAACGGGGTGAGCAACTCATGCGCGAGATCTGCACTGAAGCGACGCTCGCGCTCAAATGACGCGGCGAGTCGGGCCAGCAAATCGTTGAGACGTTCGCAGATGGGGCGCAATTCACTCGGGACCGTCTCCGTGGGGAAACGCTGTTCCAAGGTCGCCGCATCGATTGTTTGCGCGAGATCTGCGACCAGCCGGACCGGACGTAATCCCGGCCGCAGCACGAGCGGAACTGCCAACGACGTCGCGACCAACAATCCCACCCCGCCAATAGCCAAGGCAATACCCAGACGCTGCAACATTTGATCGAGCTCTGCTCGCTGACTCGCCACGACGACCGTGGTTTCGATCGGATTGGCTACGGCGACTTCATCCTTGGGGTTGATGCGCGGGCGAAATTTAATGCCGATCGCCCGCCCTGGCCCGCGTCCGGCAGGCAATGGCATATCCCAAAACTCGGGTTCCTCGATGGTGCCGAAACGTTCGGGCAAATCATCTTTGTTCAGCGCATCAGATCGCTCCACATTTTTGCCTTCGGCGGTCCTGACATGATAAAAATCGGTGGCGATATCATCATCGAATTCCCGGAGGAAGTGGTCGGAAAAGCGCACGTCGAGTTTCGCTTTTCTTTGCTCAGTGCCGGTGATGACGACGAGCGCCTTGAAGCGCAGTCCTTGGTCGAACTGCGCCAGCAATGACCCCCGTATTCCCCAATACAGGGCACCCGCCCCCACCGCGATTAACCCGGCCAGAACCCCTAACAAGCTGAGCGTTAGTCGTCGGTGGAGGGAGTGCATAATTCCTCTGGTTCGAGGGAAACTTGATAACCATGGCCCCGGCGGGTGTGGATCATGGGTGGCGCACCCGCCTCGGTCAGGCGGCGGCGCAGGATACAAACGGCCGAGTTGACGACGTTGCTCATGGGATCAGTCAGATCGTCGTAGATGTGGGCCTCGATTTCGGTGCGGGGCACCACGGCGCCCTGGCGAAAAACAAGATATTCCAGCAGCGCATATTCCCGAGGTTTGAGCTCCACCGTCTGGCCGAGGCACGTCACCGTCTTGGCCACGGAGTCGAGCGTCACCGGGCCGATGGTAGTGGTTGACTTGGTTTGACCGTAGCGCCGACGGGCCAGCGCCTGCACCCGGGCCAACAATTCTTCGAGGGCAAACGGTTTGCCGAGGTAATCATCCGCTCCGTGGTTGAGTCCGGCGACGCGCTCATTGACGGCGGTTTTGGCGGTCAGCATCAACACGGGAACATCGCACCCATTCGCCCGTAATTGTTGCAATAACGAGATGCCATCCAGCTTGGGCAACATGATGTCGAGCACCGCCACGTCGTAGGGTTCGGTCAGCGCCAGTCTGGCACCTTCCTCGCCATCTCCGGCGATATCCACGGCATAGCCGGACCGACGCAAGGCTCCGCCCACGGTTTTTTGGAGACTCACCGAATCCTCGACGTAGAGCACGCGCATCGAGAGTGAGCATAAGGAAGGAGAGATTACCGCAAGGTTATGCGGTGCTACTGATTTTCATTCCGACTTTTTCCTTAATCCCTCCGCTCGATAACCTCCGGATAACCTTCACTCCGTCATGATGGAAACATAATGCGATACCTCAAACAAATCTCAACGGGGACCCTCGGACTGCTTGTCGGGCTGACTTTCGGCCAAGCCCAATCCGTGACGGACTCGTCGGCCGTGCAGATGGAAGCGTTCACGGTTGCAGGCACCAAGATCAGCGCCACCGAGGTTGAAGGTCCCCAAGGTTTGGATACCTATGACCCCGCCTTCATCGAGGGCAGTGGTGCATTCAGCGTGAACGAGTTCATTGGTTCACTGCCGGAGACGGAGGAGGGCACCACCACGTTGGTCTTGATCGACGGTCGACCGACCTACCTTGACCCCGGATCGCTGCCCATTGGCATGATCGCGGGGATCGAAGTGAGCCGGGATGGCTCGATGCCCCAATACGGGGAGTATCACAATGGGCGCATTATCAACATTCGCCTCAAACCGGACTACACCCGCGTCGAAGTCGGGGCCAAATATGAAGGTGCTTGGGCCGGTGGCGGTTCGGGACGCACCGTGCGGCTCGCCGGGGCCACCAACCGCGATAAACTGCGGGCGATCTATTCAGTGGAATTCACCCAAGATCAGGCGCTACGCGCAACCGACCGCGACTTCTCGCAAAATCAGGATCATCGGTATCTGGGTGGACGCGATTTGCGCCTGGCTTGGGGGCAGACCGCCGTGGTGGTGGCACGCGACGGCACCCTCGACGGCGTGACCGACGCCGAGGGCAATTCCGTCCGCACCGCGCTGGTGCCGACATCGTGGACCGGCGATGCCCTGACTGCGGCCGACTTCCTGCCGCCGGACCCCCTGGTGGGCGATCAACCCGATGGGCAACGCCGTTTCGACACCGCCGCCTATCGCTGGTTGGCCTCGCCGTCGGAGAAGCGGACCGCCAATTTAGGAGTGACCTACAATGCCAGTGATACGCTCCGCTTGGCAGTGAATGCGTCTCATCAGGATTCGCGCGGTGAAAGCTTGGGCCCTCCACCCGTGACCCCGGCCTCGGCCCGCACGATCGTGCCCGCCGCCTACAATCCGTTTAGTCAGGACGTCGCCATCGGCATGGTCCACGAGGCCTTCGGGCCGACCCGCCGCAACCAAACCTCGGTGCGAGATCAGATCGGCTTCAACGTGAGCGGGGAGTTGCCGGGTGATTGGAAATGGTCGAGCAGCACAGGGTTCCGCCGCAACACCTCCGAGCGTTGGGGCGACGAACTTGATCCGGCCAAATTCGCCACCGCGTTGGCCCACTCGGATCCCGCGCAGCGCTTTAATCCCTTCCTTGGTCCCAACGATGCCGCCGCCAACTTATTGCTAAAACCGGTGCTGTTCTCGCCGCGGATCAGCGACAACACGTCCGAAAAATGGGAGGCGGAACTCGAAGTCGAGGGCACGGCATTCACGTTGCCCGGTGGACCCGCCGAACTCGACCTTGAGGCTAACTTTGACGGCGACCGCCGGGAGCGTCGCTTCACCCGGACCCTAGGGGCACCGACCGAAGACGAAACCTTCACGCAAACCAGTAGGGAGTGGTCGACCTCGCTGCGTTTACCCTGGGTCGGTAAAGCCAACGGTCGAACCGGACTGCGCCGGATGGAAACACACTTGAACGGCGAATACCAAACTTCGAGCGACGACTCCGACGAGTTGGAATGGGAGTTGGGCTGGGTGTGGGCGCCGTTTCGCTCCCTGATGTTTCGCGCGCGCCTCAAACAGGAAGTGCAGACTCCGCCGCGGGAAGGCTTCGCTGGCAGCGACATCCTGATCGGGGACATTCTGATTGATCCTCTACGGGACCGGGAAACCCTGGACGGCGTGCGCGTCTTCACCCGCGAAACCGTGGTGGCCACCGATGAAAAGGAGCAGCAGTTTTCGTTCGGAGCCGTCTATGAGCCGCCGGCGATCCCCGGCCTGGAAGTGCGGGTGTCCTATCGGGAACGCGCGGAGTCAGGCGTGTTCGAAGACGACTTCGACGCCCAGGATATTCTGACCAACGAAGTGGCCTTTGCCGAACGGGTGCAGCGCACCGCGCCCACCGCCAGTGACCTGGCCGCAGGTCGTCCGGGGCGAGTGCTCGCCATCGACCTGACTCCGGGCAGCACCGGTGAGGCGGAGCGCAGGGAAATGGAATTTGAGGTCAGCTATCGCCCGCCGGAAATGCCGTCCGGCCGGTGGCGCGTTTCCGCCGAGGTCGATCGCACGCTGAGCACCCGCTATGAAATCCTCCCCGGGTTGCCCTATGTTTTTGAAGGCACGGGGTCCTACCGTCGGCCCCGTTGGCGCTCCGATGTGAGGGTGATGTGGAGTCGCGACGACTGGAACGCCTCGGCGCGGCTGAATTACAGCAGCGCGTTGTCGGCCGATAGCGGTGCCTTCAACAGCATCGGGGCGCTCACGACGCTCAACCTTAACGTAGGCCGTCGCTGGAAGTTGTCCGGCGGGCGTAATGAGGGCCCGGGCCGGGACCTGAAAATGGTGATCGGGATCGACAACCTCTTTGATCGCGATCCGCCGTGGGCGGACACGATTTCGGGCTACCGCGGGGGCTCTCCGCTCGGCCGAACCTATAGCGGTTCGCTTACGTTGGAATTCTAACTCAGAGAGCCGGGGCCGGTTGGGTGTTGTTTCCGCAAGCCCCGGGGAGGTGTCGCATTATTCTCCCAGTCATGGAGTCGAATCGCATGAGCACTACGTGCTGGAGCGTGCTTCCCGAATCCATTGGATTAATACGTCTTGTGGACGATGCCCTGTGCTTCGTGCACCGCCCCGAGTCAGCGATGCACGAAGGCGGCCAACCCCTAACGTGACGGCACCGCCTTATCGCCGTCCTGTAGCATCCCTTGCGCCGCCGGAAAAATGTGGCGAAGTGATCCGGTAGCGCCGGGCAGATTTTGCGGAGGAAATTGGCGTGCTGGACCCACCCGTGATCGCTGTCGCCGTAGATGCGTTCGTCCTTGGCGGGGGCCGGGCGGTTAACAATTTCCTACAGATAGAGCACGTCGGGAGCGGTGGAGGTCGGAGAGGGGAGGAGCGCTCGGTGGAGCGTCCCCTCCCTCTTATTCAGGCATATGATTTTCATGATAACCTGAGGGCCTTGGAGGGTTTCCGATGGATTCCCCCAGATAAGTTTAGAGCATAGGGACGTGGAAAAAACGCCAATTACCGGATGGGGTTAATCTACTGTGGGAGAGACGAATCCCACGTCGTCCTTGGGGTTGCTGAACGGGGGAAACCAGAGTCTGGTAGTCGGCATGACCTCTGCCATTCGCGTTCCTTTGTCCGTGCTTGATCTCGCGCCGATTTTAGCTGGCGGTGATGCGGCGGATGCGTTTCGGCGCAGCCGCGAGCTGGCCCGGCACACCGAAGCGTTGGGCTATCGACGGTATTGGGTGGCGGAGCATCACAACATTCCCGGCGTCGCCAGTGCGGCAACGGCGGTGCTGATCGGCCATCTGGCGGAGGCGACCTCGCGCATCCGCGTTGGAGCGGGCGGCATCATGTTGTCCAACCACGCGCCGTTGGTCATCGCCGAACAATTTGGGACCTTGGAGTCGATGTATCCGGGACGTATCGATCTGGGTCTCGGGCGAGCTCCGGGGAGCGATCAAGTCACGGCCATGGCGCTGCGGCAGGAACGCTTTCGGCAAGAAAACCGCTTCGAAACTCTGCTGGCGGAATTGCGCGGTTACTTCGGTGAACCGAAGCTCGGGCAAGCGGTGCGGGCGGTGCCGGGGGCGGGGTTGGACGTGCCGATCTGGCTGTTGAGTTCCAGTGGTTACAGTGCCGAGCTGGCTGGGCAAAAAGGCTTGCCCTTTGCGTTTGCGGCGCAGTTTGCACCCGCGGCGATGTTGCCGGCTCTGCGCGCCTATCGGGCTAGTTTCGCGCCGTCGGAGGATTTGTCGGCGCCTTATGCGATGGTCGCGATCAACGTCATTGCGGCGGAGACGGATACCGCCGCACAGCGACTGGCGACCTCGGCGCAGCAGTCGTTTCTCAATTTGATTCGGGGAGCACCGGACCGACTGCCGCCGCCGGTTGACGACATGGATGGCAGGTGGTCGCCGGCCGAAGCCGCGGCGGTCGGGTCGATGCTGGCCGAATCGATTATTGGGGGGCCGGATACGGTGCGGCGCGGATTGGAGTCGCTCCTCCAGCGCACGGGAGCCGATGAAATCATGGTCAACGCGATGATCCACGACCACGCCGCCCGTCAACACTCCTACACCCTCGTGGCGAAGGCATGGGAATTGGTTGCAGAGGCCGGGTAGAACCGCGGTCAAGAGTGCCAAGGCCCGATCGGACTCTGGCCAGACCCCGTCTCCCTGTTTTACGTTTTCCATCTTCGGACCCTTCCTTATCAACTGAAGTGGTCTGGTCTTGGGCCGTTGCGCCTCGTTTCAACTATCTGCTCCTAAACAAATCCACTATGAGAATCCTGTGTCTTTTTGCAGTCTTATCACTCAGCTCGACCCTCTTGTTCTCGCAGGATCAAACTCCGCCGGCAGCGGCGTTTGATGCGGTGGGTTTAGTGGTTTCTGACATTGAAACCTCCGAGAGGTTTTACACCGAAATCCTCGGCTTTACCCAGTTCTACGAATTTTCCCTGGATGAAGCCTGGGCCGACAAAGCCGGCATGGGTAATGGGAAAGCGCTTTCCGTCAAAATGTTTAGATTGGGTGGGGGCCCAACCGCAGCTGCATTGAAGCTAGCCTATTTTGCAGAGGCTCCCGCCAAGAAGATCACCTCAGGGATCGATGTAGAATCGGGGGTGAACTACCTGACGCTGCGCTATCAAGACTCTTCGGATGTTAAGAAACGCATTAAATCTGCTGGCATTCCCATTGTCGGGGAGGTGGCGGGTCCGGGCTATGAGTTGTTCATCGTGCGTGATCCCGACGGCGTCTTCATCGAGATCATCCAGCCTCCGGCGGCCAATTAGGCACGGGAGGCGGTTTAAGGGCTTAATCATTCTGGTCGGTTGCTGGTAATTTTCCCGTGCTTCCGAGCGATGGCCTTCTCGAGTTTCAGCCGCCCTCCTCGTGGGAGTCTCAGGGATCCTACGGGTTTGCATCCTCACGATTCATCCAGTTGGCGTTTTCGTGCAGTCGCTAAGTTCAGCTCTTGGTCTTATGACCCCAAAGATTAAGTATTCATTCCTTAGGTGAGGTGTCGCGAATGGTCAGAGCGTAGAGCAGCCAGGCGGCGTGAGGAAGCCACTGTTCACCCCAGCGCCAACGTTGATCGCTGCGGTTGTTTTGGGGGAGCGGCTGAAAGGCGATGTCGGCTTCGTCGTCGAATCCTGCGGTGATGCCGTTGCAGATGCCGCCGGGACCGTTGTAAAACCCGTCTTCATAGTCGGGGTTGTGGCGTCCGTGGCCCTGCATCATGCAGCAATCGAAGGGGTTTGCTCCGAGGATCCAATCCACCCAGTGCTGGGCCGATCCATGCGATGCAGCATTGGTCTCGGGCAAGCTCCACGCTGCTCCGGCTAGTGATGCCAGTTTGGCATTTTCGCCCTGCCACCAATAACCGGAAGGATTGTCGTGGGGATAAAACCAGCGCCGCTGACCTGCGTCGTCGGCGGTCTTAACCCAGTGGGCCGGATAATTGAAGGGGTTGTTGACGCGTTGAGAAAGTGATTCAATTCCGTGTATCCACGCTTGAGCCAGGACGATTCCCGATGGGGCCAATGGATGGGTGGGATGAAGTTCGGCTGCTCGTAGCAACGCGATTACGGGGAGTCC
>CAXBOL010000148.1:0-8537 GCA_963977295.1 uncultured Opitutaceae bacterium | reverse complement strand
CCGCCGGTTATATTGCGTTGAAAATCCACTTTATGAATACGGGTGATCCCGCCAAACAAGCGCTGACGCTGACTTACCGGAATCCCCGGATCATCACCGCACATCCCGAACAATTCGCGACGCCATGTGACCTCCCGCTAGTCGATTCACGCGATGATCAGGAGAACACTTATTTTCGCTAAGCCTCACATGCGTAGCAACCCAGGGTTAACCAGGCTCTGATACATCGTGCCTGCGGGCGCCAAAACCTAAAGCCGAACGAGAATAACTCTCAGCCAGCCCGTCTCAACCCACGGTTCGCACCGCGAAGTTTTTTGGCGCCTTAGCTCTGGAACCGGAGGAAGGGCGCGAGGCTCAGCGCTGCGGCGAGTAGGCACCGGGAAACTCGGTGTCATCCCAGCCAAGCAGTGCCCGAATATGGGCTGGTCGCTCCGCGGCTGTCATCGATCCCGGAAACGCCGACAGTAGTTCGAAGCGCTTGAGGTGCTCGCCCTTGAACAACGGCCCCCAGTAATTCGTGAAGGCCCTACTTGAGTCACTGAATTCCGGATACAAGGCCCGTAACGCATCGAGCTGAGTCACCGACAAATCACCCGAGTCCGTTTCGGCCGGACTCCAATTAACCAGCGCGGGCCCGTCCGCCCCGGACCGCCGCACGTAGACGTTACCATTCACGGCATGGAGCGGCGAATCCGTCAGCACGCCCTTGAGTTGGTCGCTCTGCCGGAGATCGAGCAGGGGAGATTTGAAGGATTCATCCCCCACCAACAAGTTGTTCACAAACGCGTGACCATGTCGTTCGTGCACATCCGGGCCCGTGCTGGCATGCCAGCCAAAGTGATCTCCTGCTGTGTGACTGCGCGTCGTGCGATAGAAGCCCGCCGAGCTGTTGAAAAACGTATTTTGGTAGACCTGGACATCGCGACTGTTGAGGGCCCAAACGCCCCGACCGCAGTTAACAAAAACATTGCCCGCGCAAATCGCGCCGTTCGAAATCTCGAAAAAGAAACCGTTCGGGGTCGTCTCCACCCAGTTGTTGATAAACACCCCGTCGACGTTTCCGACGTCATACCAGACCCCACTCGCGTTGGGGTTGTCGATGATCAAGTTATCCCGGCACACCGCGTTGTAAGACTGATTGAAAATCTTCACCGCCGTCGCGTAGTAGCCCACGAGGTTTTCCGCTGAATTGATCCGTGTCACGATGTTACGCTCCAGCAGCACATCGGCGCTGTTGATCACGTAAATCCCTTCCGTGCCACAGTCCGCCACGAGGCAATGCCGCATCGTCAATTTGTCACCGCGGAAATAACCCGCCACCCGCGAACAATACGAAATCGTCAGGTGCTCCAACGTCGTGCCCACGATCTCCTTACCGAATTCACTGGGATCCATCATCGCCCCCGGCTCGATCCCTTCCACCAACAAAGCCAGCCGCGCATATTGCGTAAACGTGATACCCCGAATGGTCGGACCGATCCCGTCGTTCGCCTTACCGTGGGCGGTTCGCATCGTGCGCGTGAGCGCTGAATTGTGCGCCGTGATTTCGACCACACTTCCGGATGGATCCGCCCCGAGATAAACCCACCCCTCTGGATAATCGATATAGTAAGTCGCCTCGCCCAAGTCGTTCCGCAAACCGACGGCCTGCAAATATTCACCATCCCGAAACACCATGTCGTTATTAAACATGTGGAGCGGCGACCGACTTAGGTTCTGTTCGTTTGCTCTCCACCAATCAGCTGGCGCCGCCGGAAACAACCGCGTCCACCGCGCGCGCCACTGACCATCTGCCGCCTGCTCCCAGGCTTCGGCGATTTCCGTGCCTTTGAGCACGGGATGCTCGTCCGCATACGGTTGCAGCGTAACCCCTTGGCTCAGCCGCAATCCCCCGGTCCGGTAAACTCCACCTCGCAGCACAATCGTGTCACCAGTCACTACCCGCTCAATCGCCGCGGTCAAAGTCGTCGGCCCGGCGAGCGAATCTCCCGCGGCCTCAGCTACCCCATCCGGAGCCACAAAATACACCCGCCCTTCCGTCGGAACTTCGTAAAACTGAGCGATTGGTCCATAAGGGCCACCCGACGGTTGAGCACTGGAGGTGATCCATGACGCGAATACACCAATAAAACTAAGAAGAAAGCGGGGATTCATAGGGGAGACAAATCATGCAAAATAGAGCAGATTCACCGCACGACGAAAAGCCGACTTATCTGCTCTAACAAACAGTGTTGGGGCGCCATCAAATTGACCCCACGCGTTTCCGCCCTTCCCTTGAGGGCGATGAAACCCCAAGCCCACCGCCTCATCCTCCTTTTGGCTGCTGTCCTTTCTTTGCCCGTCCAAGCCTCTGATCACGGTGCCGAGATTGAAGCCGCCCTTGCCATCGGGCTGGGGCCAACGACGGCCTCCATCAAAATCGCTCCCACTGCTTCCTTTGAGCAAGCGGCCGCCGCGGTGCGAACCCACCTTTCGGTCAATCCCACCGAGCGAAAGGAGGTCGCCCGCCAGGCCGCGATATTTGTCGACGGCGACGCCACGAACATCCCGCCGCTTCCCGGCGCCAACACCATCCTGTTTACCGAGGTCGCTTTCGTTCATCTCCAAAAACTTGCCTCCAACAAATCCGCCTATCGCCAAGTGCTCCGACGCGCCTATCACTACGTCGTCGGTCGTGATGCCTACGAAGAGGAGATCGCTTACTGGAGCCAACACCCGACCCTGCCCTATGCCCTCCTCGTCGGCTGCATCGAAGACTGGGCCCGTCGCAACCAGCCCGGCCTCATGAACACTGCCGGCACCCCCACCGTTTCGGTGAATTGTGAACTCTTGGCCACCACCCGCGTCCCCCCCCAACTCGGTGCGCGAATTGCGACCTTCCTCGGCCTGCCAGCCAAGACCACCGTGCTGGCCCCCGGCGGATCCGGACTCAAATCGAGCGGCGATATCCGCTTCGTGGTGAGCGCCACACGTTAATCACGTCTCCCAAACTCACGGCTCAACTGCCCGCGCTCGTCGCGGGCTTTTTCGTGCCCGGCCATCACCTCTTTTTTTCATCGCCTTTCAGTTTGGCGCAGTCGACCGAAACCATCAATAATCGCTTCCACGCTTTCTACCCATGCCTACCCCCGATTCTCCCTACCGCCTCAGCGAAGACCAAAAAGCATTCTACCACGAGAACGGTTACCTGCTCGGCTTGCCGCCCATCTACACGCCGGAGGAAATGCAGGCCATCAACGCCGAACTCCCCCACCTCCTCGCCCTGCTCGAACCCGGTGAGGACAGCAAAGACATCCGCGAATGGCACGAAGCGAGCACCTACCTCTTCGACATTTGCATGAATCCCAAAATCCACGATTTGGTGGAGGGTGTGCTCGGCCCGAACTTCTACTGTTGGGCCAGTAATTTCTTCATTAAGGAACCGCATACCAAGTCCACCGTGGGTTGGCACCAAGACGCCTACTACTGGCCCATGGCCCCACATCACTCCGTTACCGTCTGGCTCGCCTTCGACGACGTCGATGAGGTCAACGGCGGCATGAAACTCATTCCCGGTTCGCACCGGGGCGGCATCATCAATCACCAACGCTCCACTGAAACCGACTCCGTGCTCACGCTCGAACTCGCCGACGGCACCGACTTCCGCGCCGATGGCGCCGTGCAGTTTAAACTCAAAGCCGGCGAGTGCTCCCTGCACGATGATCGCGCCATCCACGGTTCGCCCGCCAATCCGTCCGCTCGCCGCCGCGCCGGGCTCACCATCCGCTTCTCCGGCACCGACGTCAAAAACGATCTTTCCGTGAATCCCAACTTCAAGGTCTACCTGTGCCGCGGCGAAGACACGTATCGGCACAACCCTTACGGCACCCCGCCCACCACCCGCTACGGTCGCCCCAACTTCAAACCCGTCAGCAACGAAGAAGCGGGCGCGAAATAGCAGCCCTTTAACAAACCCGCACCGATTGTGTAACGATCGGCCCCTTGCATCGTCGGCTTTCCTCCTGCAGTTTCGCTCTCTCCACTTATGAAGAAACTGCTGTTCATCCTCGGAATTCCCGCCCTCCTGTTTGGAATCGTCCTGCTCATGGCGGTCGGCACCTACAATGGCCTCGTCAGTCGCGCCCAAGCCGTGGACGCCGCCTGGGCTCAGGTTGAAAACGTTTACCAACGCCGCGCCGACCTCGTGCCTAATCTGGTCAACACCGTCTCTGGCGCGGCCGACTTCGAAAAATCGACCCTCACCGAAGTCACTCGAGCCCGCGCCTCCGTCGGCAGCATCCAACTGCCTCCCGGCGCCGCGCCCAATGCCGCCCAACTCGCCGCGTTCCAAAGTGCGCAATCCGAACTCGGTTCGGCACTCTCCCGTCTACTCGTGACCGTGGAACGCTACCCCACCCTCACCGCCACCGCCGGCTTCCGCGATCTGCAAGCCCAACTTGAAGGCACCGAAAACCGCATCGCCGTGGAGCGCGGTAAGTTCAACACCGTGGTGCAAGGCTACAACACCGCCATCAAACGCTTCCCGGCCGTCATGGTCGCCGGCATGTTCGGCCACGAGCCCCGCGCCTACTTCACCGCCGACCCCGGCGCCAACGTCGCCCCCACCGTAAACTTCGGCGGCAAACCGTGATCTATCGGAGCCTCAACCACAGATATTCCGGCATTGGATCTTCATATCTGTTTCTCCGTGTGCTTTGATCAATTTCCTCCTCTCCACCCTCAGAATGATGAAGAATTCGTGCCTCTCACTGCTTTTTCCGGCGAAGCGGTAGCGAAGCCATTCGTGTTCATGTCAAACCATTCACTTCGTTCATTGACGTGGTTAAAAAAATACCGTGCCTCACCGTCTCCTCCTAATCCTCGCCATCATCTGTGGTGTGACCACCACCGTCACACGCGCGGAAACTATTCCGCCTGCACCGAAGCAATACTTCAACGACTACGCCGGTCAGATATCATCCGCTGTGGCGCGTCAGCTCAACCAGCAACTCGAGCGCTACGAGCGTGAGTCATCCAACCAGCTGCTGGTCGCGATCTATTCGAAGATGGATTCCGACTCCAGCGTGCAGGATTACACCTACCGCATCGCCGAGAGTTGGAAGGTCGGTCAAGCCGCTCGCAACAACGGCGCCGTGCTCTTCGTGTTTCTCGATAACCGGGAAGTCTTCCTCCAAGTCGCCTACGGGCTCGAAGGCGCCCTTCCCGATGCCCTCGCCAAACGCATCATCGAAGACGAAATTGTGCCCCGCTTCCGCGCCGGTGATTTTGACGGCGGCATGGTCGACGCCGTCCAAGCCATGATTGCCGCCACCAAGGGGGAATACACCGGCACCGGGCGCACCAACGCCGACGGATCACGCCGCAATCAAAACTCCAAAGGCCAGTGGTTACTGATCCTTATTTTCATCATCATCAGTGTCATTTCCGGACGTAATCGACGCCGCCGCATGATCCTTGGCGGCGGACGCCATGGTCGCGGCGGTATCTGGTTCGGCGGTGGAGGCGGCGGCTTTGGTGGTCGCGGCGGCGGGGGCTTCGGAAGTGGTGGCGGATTCTCCGGCGGCGGAGGCAGTTTTGGCGGCGGCGGGGCAGGAGGACGTTGGTAATGAGTAAACTAAAGAAATTTTCCCAAAACCTCGATACCGCAAGTATCGAAAAATCCATCACCGACGCCGAACTTCGCACCTCCGGCGAAATCCGCGTGGTGCTGCAATCCGGCAAAGTCGACGACCCCACGGCCGCCGCGGCCAGAGAATTCGCCAAGCTCAAGATGCATGAGACCGCTGAGCGCAATGCCGTGCTCTTCCTCGTCGCCCCCGACGCGCGGTGCTTCGCCGTCTACGGCGACGAGGGCATTCACCAAAAATGCCCGCCAAATTTTTGGACCGAAGTCGCGGCCGCGATGGAACGTCATTTCCGTTCCGCCAATCCCACCCAAGCCCTCATCGAAGGCATCACCCGCGCCGGCGACCTACTCGCGACCGAGTTCCCGCGTCAATCCGACGACAAGGACGAACTCAGCAACACCATCGTCGAACGCCCCCCGGAAGACTGAGATACCGATATCGCCGTCAATTGGTAACGACACCAAACGAGCCGCTCGACGTCGTTCAATTTTCGTGTGTTTCGTGGTTTTCCAAATCCATCAGTCCAACTCAACACTGCGACGTTGCGTCGCCGGACCGGATTCCGAAACTACGCGGACATGAAACGCTTCTACCCCACTGCGCTGTTCGTCATCTCCCTCGTTTTCGGACTGGCACCGGTTGCGGCTCAAGATCGACCCAACGTCGTCCTCGTTATGGCCGACGACATGGGCTGGGGCGAAACGAGCTACAACGGCCACCCCGTCCTGCGAACGCCCCATCTTGATGAAATGGCCGCACACGGCCTTCGCTTTAATCGTTTCTATGCCGGCGGACCGGTGTGCTCCCCCACTCGCGCCACCGTCCTCACCGGACGCGCCCACGATCGCACCGCCGTTTACGCGCATGGTCACGCCCTGCGCCTACAGGAAAAGACGCTCGCCCAGGCACTGCAATCCGCCGGCTATCGCACCGGCCATTTTGGCAAATGGCATCTCGATGGACTGCAAGGCCCCGGCCTACCGATCCGCGCCGACGATCCTTATCATCCCGGCCATTTCGGTTTCGATGAATGGCTATCCGTTTCCAATTTCTTCGACCTAGATCCGCTGCTCAGTCGCCGCGGCAAGATCGAAGAACATCAGGGCGATTCGTCTGACATCGTCGTCGACCAAGCCGTTAAGTTTTTGGCGGAACACCGCCAAGACGGCGCCCCGCTGTTTGCCGTCATCTGGTTCGGCTCGCCGCACCTCCCGTTTCGTCCCCTCGACGCAGACAAAGCAGCCTTCGCCTCGCTCGACGAAAGCTCCGCCAATCACTACGGTGAGATGGTTGGCGTGGACCGCAGTGTGGGCACCCTGCGCCGTAAACTGCGCGAACTTGATCTCGCCGATAACACCCTGCTCATTTTCTGCAGCGACAACGGCGGACTGCCTAAAATCAAACCCGAAACCGTCGGTGGGCTTCGCGGCAACAAGGGCACCATCTTCGAAGGCGGCCTCCGCGTTCCCGCCATCTTCGAATGGCCCGGCGCCATCAAGCCCCGGATCACGAACTATCCGGCCAGCACCTTGGATATTTTTCCCACCATTGCCTCGATTGTCGGCCTACCCAAGTCGGCCATGATCACGCCAATTGACGGCGTCTCGCTGCGCCCCCTCTTCGGTCAGGACGTTAAGTCGCGCACCAGTCCCATTCCTTTCCGCTATCGCGGCGAATGGGCCCTCGTCGACAACCAATACAAGATGATCTCCGCCGACCTCACCCCGGCAAAGACGGAGCTCTACGACCTGTCCACCGACCCCACCGAGTCCCGCAATATCGCGACCGAAAAACCAGCAGTCACCCAGCGCCTGCTCCAGCATCTCATCACTTGGAATACCTCGGTCGAAGCCAGTGTCGCCGGACTCGACTACCCCGAGCGCCAAGTCATTCCGGCAGATCCCGACCCCATCCGCTGGAGCCTCGATCCCACCTACCAATCCTTTCTCGATCAATGGGGCGATCGCCCCGAATTTCGCGATCTCCCCCGACCCAAAACCCGACCATGACCGCGCCGAAGTCCAACGACCCTCTGCATGGCATTACGCTCAAAGCGATCGTCACCGAACTCTCCGAGGAACTCGGTTGGGATGAACTCAGCTGGCGCGTGCCCATCCGCTGTTTCCAATACGACCCCAGCATCAAAAGCAGCCTGACCTTCCTCCGCAAAACCCCCTGGGCCCGCACTAAAGTCGAGCACCTCTACCTCGAACACCAGGTCACCAAGCCCAAGCAGTCGAACCACGAGGAACCCTAATCAGCTCCTGCTCTTGGCATCGACGTCCGATAACTTCGTGATGCTCCCCGCGACCGAAGGCGTGGAACCGTCACCTGCCGGAACCATCAAAGTGGCATAAAGGACCAGGGCAGAAAAACGCGTCTTCTTTTCTCCTCACCCCAAGACCTTAAATAGTCTACCTTTGCGGCCCGCCCAAACCCCATCTCCAGGCAAAAATACCGCCGCCAACCCCTACTTTTTTCGATGAAAAATCCGATCAAACAAGTCCTGTTGACCTGCCTCTTGATCGCCGCGACTTTTCAAGCCATCCCTTGCCACGCCGAGGACGAGGTTGGGGATAGATTCAGCGGCCTTCAACCCGGCTTGGGCAGTTTGCCACTCTTGGGCCAAGGACGCACCCGCTCCATTTCGCCCGAGAATCCCACTGGAGAAAAGGGCAAGGCCGCCATGAGCAAACCCGACCCAACCGAGAAGGAAACCTTCGTAAACGGCCGGGCCGCCGACGATCTGGGCCAAGGTTGGAAAGTGAATCCATTCATCCGGATCAACGCGGGCGAAACCAAGACGATCATGGACGTGGACGGACCGGGAATCATCCAACACATCTGGATGGTGGAGGGACTGAACCGTGGACTCGTCCTCCGCTTCTTCTGGGATGATGAAAAGACCCC
>CAXBOL010000147.1:0-8553 GCA_963977295.1 uncultured Opitutaceae bacterium | reverse complement strand
AAGGGTCCGGCCTCTTCGCCGCAGCGCGCCTGCTGGCCCACGGCCTCACCGACACGTCACGGGAGAAACTCGCCGCCGGCCTGCTCATCCAGCGCAGCTTCAGCATGAATCGCCCGATTTGGGATGGATCCTTCGCTCAATACTGGCGCAACAATCGTAAGTTCTCGCCCGAACACTACGCCGCCACCCTTGCCGAATCCGGCTTCACCCACATCGAGGTCAACAGCCTCCAAGCCAGCTTCCCTTACGAGGATTCGGTGCCGGGCGAATACTATTCGCAGTTCTACAACTACTGCCCTGGGTTCAACCACTTCATCGAGACGCCCCTCACGCGCGGCATTTGGCCAACCCACTACCTCGATGCCAACCTCGAGCGCCTGCAAAACCTGGCCGCCCTCGGGCGCAAATTTGGCCTGAAACCGAGCGTTTGTCTCTACGAACCCCGCAGCCTGCCCGAACGATTTTTTCAACGCTACCCCACTCTACGCGGCGCCCGCATCGATCATCCGTTTCGCTCCCGCCTCCCGCGCTACACCATGGCGCAGGATCATCCCGTCACGAAGCATCACTTCCGCCTCGCCACCCAAGCCCTCATGCAGGCCGTGCCCGATCTCGACGCGATGTCGATCTGGACCAACGACAGCGGCGGCGGATTCGAACACTCCGCCTCTCTTTACATCGGTCGCAACGGCGGACCCTACATGATTCGCGAATGGCGCAGTCACGATAAGATCGCCGAGGCCTCCGGCAAGAGCATCGGAGCCTTCCTACGCAATTTGCGCGAAGCCGCCGCCGTGGTGAATCCCGACTTCAAACTCAGCCTTCGCATCGAACCGTTCAAGGTGGAGCACGATCACCTCAAATCCGAACTCGGACGCGGTGTGCATTGGGAAGGCCCGTCCCTCCTCGCCCGGGGCTACTCGTTGCCCTACAGCCATCCAAACTATTCCGATCAACAAGGCGTCGCCGGGGGCATGTTCCATTGCCAAATGGACGACCGGGAAGCCCCCGAACTCGCCAAGGAACGCGCCCAAGGCATCGAACCCATCCTTACGTATTCGCCCGGCCCGGTGTGGAATCAGGAACCGCTCATCGGCATCCCGTGGCCGCGCATGATTCACGCCCGGCTGACCCAGCTCAAAGGCATCGGCACCGACATGGTCAGCGCCATGGGCGGTCTCGCCAACACCTCGGCCTCGCCCTACTGGCCCAACCCCGCCGCCATCCGCGCGGCCCAGTTCACCCCCGAGATCCCCATCGACGAGGTGCTGGCGAACGAAGCCAACCACTTTGCCGGTCCGACTCACGGACCCGCCCTGGCCAAGGCGTGGACCCTGTTCGAAGACGCCGTCACGCATCAGCCGGTCGTGCCGCTGTTCTGCGGCTTTGGCTTCTGCTGGCAACGCACCTGGGACCGCCCCATCGTGCCCGACATCGAAGCGATTCCCGCCGCCGATCGGCGCTATTACGAGCGTCACGGGTGCTTCCAACACAACAATCCCGGCCTCAACGATCTGGGCAAAGACGTGCTGTTCAACCTCATCACCCGCGAGTCCGCCGACACCATGGTGCCGCGCTTTGATAAGCAACTGCTCCCCCGCATCGCCAAAGCCGAGAAACACGTCGCCGCCACCCTCAAACGCTGTGCGAACGATGTGCAGGCCACGGCGGTGTTCATCGATCTCCGCGACCGCCTCCGCGGCTATCGTCACTGGGCCACCACCTTGCGCACGGTCGTGGCGTGGTGCTCGGGCGTCTACGGCTACCTCGAAGCCAAGACTCCCGCGCAAAAACGGAAACACGAAAAATTCCTGCAAGCCGCCATCGATATCGAGCTCACCAACGCCCGCGGATTCCTCGACCACTTCGAAAATTCACCCACCGAGTTCATGGTCGTTTCCGAGACCGGCGAAAACACCTTCATCTACGGCAAAAATCTCGGCCAGCACGTGCGCGCCAAAATTCGGCTCATGAAGAAATACCGCCACCGCAAACCCCGCATCGACACCCAAATCCTCTGGCGACCCGCCGAAGGCCAACCCTGGCCCGAAGGCTTCCCTGCCTAAGGAGTCAATCCTTAATCTTTGCGGTCCATTGCGATTCAAATTCTCGTCCCGCTACCCACCGGCCTACTCCCAATCACCGCTTGGACTTACCTTGTAGGCCAAGTCGCGGCCCCTTCGAGTTGAACAGCAAGTTATTCAACTGCTATACTTTGCGTGCTTACCGGCTCGGAGGCTTTACGTTAAAACTAGTCTAATCTAGTCGGGCTGATGGTATTACTCGTGGTCTCTCTTCGTGCCACGAGGGACGCTTTGATCTGTCGCAGCAGTTCCTCATTGATCGGATAGAAGAACAGCACCACCATCCCAAGCGCCGCCCCCAGCGCCGGGAGGACGCTCATCAGCAGCTTGATCGCATGGAGAGAGTCCGCCGACTGTTCGGCGTTGGCCGCGTAGCCATGGCTACCCAGCACCCAACCGATCAGTCCACCGCCCACGCCTGACCCAAACTTAAACGACAGCGTGCCGGCGGAATAAAAAAGTCCCGTTGCCCGGCGATGGTTTTGCCACTCCGAATAGTCTGCCGCGTCGGCCAGCATGGCAAAGATCAGCGTCACGATCGGACCGGTGGCGAATTCCGTCACGAAGCCCAACCCAAACACGGCCGCCTGTCACGACCCACCGCATACATCGCGAGCGAGCTTAGCCCCGCGACCGCGAACGCCGCCTGCATCACCGCTTTGCGTCCCCAGCGGCCAGTGAACCATCCGGTCAACGCCGCGCCGACCAATGCCCCTACTGTGCCAATCACCATGTAGCCCGCCGCCAGCGCCTTAGCCTCCAAAAAATAGGTAAAGAAATACATCGTCGCCCCCTGTTTGAGCGTGGTGAGGGTCACAAAGCACAACCCGACACCGAACAACACCAGCCAGGCGCGGTTCCGCAGCAAGTCCCCCAAGTCTTCCTTGAGTTGCAGTTTTTCACGCGGCGGCGCGGCTACCCGCTCCTTCGTCATCGCAAACGTGATCAAGAACAGCACCACCGCCACAACGGCGAACAACACCATCGTCCGCCGGTAACCTTCGGTCGCATCGCCCTGCCCCAGTCCGTTCACCAAAATTTCGTTCAGCCCCTGCGTCAGCAAGGCACCGCCGAACGCCCCGACGAATCGGTAAGAGGACAACATCGTCCGTTCTCCGGGATCGGCCGACATCACGCCGGTCATCGCCGAGTAAGGCACGTTGCTCGCCGTGAATACCAGAATCAGGCCGTTGTAGGTAAGATACGCATACCACAGCTTTCCCGTGGGGCCCAACTCGGGCGTGGTAAAAGTCAGCACGGCCATGATCCCAAACGGGATGGCCATCCACAGAATCCACGGACGAAATTTACCCCATCGCGTCTGGGTGCGATCGGCCACTGCCCCCATGAGCAGATCGGATATCCCATCACCAAATCGGCTGACCAACATCAAGGTGCCCACGGCCGCCGCCGGCAGGCCAAACACATCGGTGTAGAAAAATCCCAGAAACACCATCAAGGTGCGCCACACCAAATTAGTGGCCGTATCCCCGAGTCCATAGGCAATTTTCTCGCGAACCGGGATACGCTGAGTGGGGTCAATCATGCGTCACACGCTACGGTTTCACCCGTCCTCGGCAAAGGATTTCATTGCCGACGGTCCTCGTCCTCAATTCGACGATAATCACAGAAGCCGCGCAACGGTCTCCTTATCTCGACTGGCTGGTTAGCGAACTACTTCTTGAGCTGAATGACAACTGAGCCGGAGGCCATGTCGCCGACTCGCTGCCCTTTCTGTGTTTTCAAATGGCAGATGGTAGCGACCAGACCGAACGACATCCAAAAATCGAACATGTCGCACACTCTCCTCAACAACGCACTCCCGAATCCAAGCCGACTTCCATCCAACTTTTTCACCCTCAAACCAACTATCATCTTTCCAAGCGTCGCGCCCCATATTGCTTCGGGGACTACTAACCATACCATCCAAAAACCCGGAACGAATAGCGCCGGCATCCCGGTGACTTGATAGCTCCCGTCCGGCATCAACTCACCGACACTTCGTGCGAAAACGATCGTCACTGCGAACAGGAGGACATAGTCGATCGCGAATGCCCCAAATCGAGGTCCCAACAGGTCTTTCATTTTTTATGCTAGATCAACGTTTGAGGTAAAGCTAGGGGGTCAGGCCCCTGAGCGAACGCCCTACTCTCGCCACCGATCTACACCGCGTTGTTTTTCGCGACTTCGGCAAAGTAGTGCATCGAGTCTTTCGCGTAGCGTTCGCCGGTGGCGAAGTCGACGTAGTGCAGGCCGAAGCGTTGCACGTAGCCCCGGGCCCACTCGAAGTTATCCATCAGCGTCCACGCAAAATATCCCCGGAGGTCCACTCCGGCTGTAATGGCGTCGTGGCACGCGTTGAGGTAGCCCCGATAAAACTCGGTCCGCTCCGGGTCATGCACGCGACCGTCCACCAATTGGTCGGCCAGAGCACACCCATTCTCAGTAATCACAATCGGCGGACGCCCGTAGCGCTCGTCGATCCAGTGCAGCAATTTCTGGCATCCCCACGGCACCACGGCCCAGCCCATGGTCGTAAAGGTCCAGTCGGGATCGATCGATAGATCCACATCCTGATCCTCCGAGATGCCCCCATTGCCATACGGATTGTCCTTGGCGCCTTCGTCCGGCCGGCTTTCGGCGGCAAACATCGTCGTGTAGTGATTCAGACCGAAGAAATCGGAAGACCCTTTGATCAACGAGATATCTTCGTCGGTGAATTCCGGCAACCGGTCGCCCAATCGTTCCCGCATGCAGGCCGGATAGTGGCCCAGGTAGATGGGATCGGTGAACCAGGCCAAAAAGAACTCGAGCGCGCGCTGGGCAGCCGCTTTGTCACTGGGTGAGTCGGTTTTTGGTTCCCGCCAGTCACAATTATTGGTGATGCCGATCTGTCCGCCGTGCTCCGGTTGAAATTGCGTCCGGAAAATCTGCACGGCTTTGCCATGCGCCCGCAGGAGCTGGTGAGCCACTTGGTAAGGTTCGCGATTGGACACCCGCCCGGGGGCGAATTCGCCGTTGCCGTAGCCCATGATCGAAATCACCCAAGGCTCATTGAAGGTAATCCAGTGTTTCACCCGGTCGCCAAAATGTTGAAAACAGGTCTGGGCGTAGGTCGCAAAATGGTCTGCCACGATCGGATTCAGCCACCCATCGAGCTCGACTTGCAGTGAAGACGGCAGATCCCAGTGATAGAGGGTCACCCAGGGGGTGATGTCGTGGGCGATCAACGTATCGATCAATCGATCATAGAACGCGATACCCGCCGGATTCACTTCACCGCGCCCCGTCGGATAGATTCGCGACCAAGCGATGGAAAAACGATAGGCCTTGAGTCCCAGCGCCGCCATCATCGCCACGTCGGCTTCCATCCGGTGATAATGGTCACAGGCGACCTCGCCCGTGTCCCCGTTGGCGATTTTACCCGGAATTTGGGTAAACGCGTCCCATATTGACGGGCCTTTGCCATCATTGCGCCATGCTCCTTCGATTTGGTAGCTGGCGGTCGCGGTGCCCCAAGTGAAATGGGTCGGAAATGTTTTCATAATTTAGTGAAGTCTGAGGACTCCTCCAACCACTCCGGTAGAAACGATTGCAGGACGGCACGACGCGGGGTAAAGCGCCGATGAGAAACCAACCGTGGGGCAACAAAATGCCGAATTAAAGCTAGGATTCCCCATTATCCCATCCGCGTTGTTGAACATGAAGCAGCACCCGGCTACCACCGTGGTCATATTTAGTCTCACTTTTGTCTTCGCTCGAAAACCCCCGCCACGCCCCATTACGATCATTCCCTCCTTTCGGACCCCATAACGTCATGAAATCAAACCTCACCCGCATCCTTCTCTTGCTCAGTTTTCTGACTTCGTCCCTCGCGGCGGGTCCCGTGCTCTACTGGAGTGATCAGGTGCTTAACGCCACGCGTCTCTCGCGCAACCCGCCACCGGTTGCCGCCCTTCACTTGGCCACGTTTCATGTGGCGATTTTTGATGCCCTCAACGGATTCGATCAGACCTACCAACCTTGGTTGGTCGACGAAGCCGCGCCCGCCGGCGCCAACCACGAAGCGGCCATCGCCGCCGCCGGCTACACGGTCCTCCAGGCGATCTGGGGCAACGAGGTCAATCCGCGCGTGCTGCGCAAGGCCTACGATGACGCCCTCGCTGATATCCCGGCCGGTAACGCCAAGGACAGTGGCATCGCCTGGGGCAAACAAGTTGCCCAACAGATTCTAGCCAAACGCGCCCAAGCTGGTCTCAAACAGCCCTACGCCGGCCCCGTAACCTCCACCGAGATCGGCAAATGGCGCGAGACGCCCCCCGCCTTCCGCCCCCCCGTTTCGCCCTCCGTCGCCCACGTCACTCCGTTCGTGATGACGTCGGCCGACCAATTCCGCGCTCCGCCTCCCCTCCCCCTCGACTCCGCCGAATACGCGGAAGAACTTGCCTTCACCGCCAAAGTTGGCGCCCGAGACGACGCCGAGCGCGACGAATACCAGACGCTCTCGACGCCTTTCTGGGCCGACGATCTCGGCACCGCGACCCCCGCCGGACACTGGTGTGTGATCGCTCAAGATGTCGCGGTCCGCCAAAAACTATCGGAGCTCGAAACCGCCCGCCTGTTTGCCCTGCTCACCCTGGCCGCGGCCGACGCCGGCATCTCCTCGTGGGAATCTAAATTCTACTACCTGCACTGGCGTCCGGAAACCGCGATTCGGGAAGTCACTGCGGGGGTCAACCCGCACGCCCAGGCCAAACCCGAGTTCATTCCCAACATGGCTTCGCCGGCACACCCCACCTACACGTCTGCTCACTCGACCTTCACCGGGGCCGCCTCGCGGATGCTCGCCCTCTACATCGGCACCGACGATTTCAACTTCAGTTCGACCTCCGATGGTCTGCCCGGCGTGGTGCGTTCCTACGACAGTTTTTCCGAAGCCTGCATTGAGCTCAATATGAGCCGAGTGTGGGGCGGAATCCACACCATGCTCGATGTCGTCGAGGGCCGCAAAGCCGGCATCAAGATCGCCGACTACGTGTTCGCTAACGCCCTCCTGCCGAAACAGTAATCCGCCCCACCCAAAAAAAGTTCTCTCGCTCGGTGCCATCAGGGTGCGAAGCCACTATCTCGCCCCTTATCCCGATATTTAGAACGAGAGAAAGAGAATGAGTAATACCAAGAGCTCGTAGTATTTAGATTTTACAGAAGGCAAGAAAGGGAACCAAGAAATACAGAAAATATTACGGTGAAATGACTTAGTTTCCTTCGTGATCTTCTGAAAAAAGCCTCATTAATTTCAGCGATTGGAACGAGAGTAAGAGAACGATAATAGAACCTGCCCCCATGCCCCCCATCCACCTCCCCTCCCTCGCCCTTCGAGTGCTGATCACATTGATCATTGGACATTCGACATTGGTCATTTCGGTGAATGCGACTGACCTCTGGCCGCCCGCCGAAGCCCCCCTGCTGATGGCTCGGGCAAGCCTTTTACGCTGCTCCCACCCGAACAAAGCGGGGTCAACGTGCCCAATGTCTTCAACGACCCGCGCATGTGGGGCGATCGGTTTCGCGAATACACCCTGGGGGCGCTCGAAACCGGCATCGCCGTGGCCGATTTCGATCGCGATGGCATGCTCGATATTTACGCGGTTTCTAAAAACGGCCCTAACGCGCTCTACCAACAAACCGTCGCCGGGCGTTTTCACGACATCGCCGCGGTTTGCGGGGTCGATGTCGCCGATGATCCGGCCGGACAAACCGGGGCCACTGCCGTCGACATCAATCAGGACGGTTGGCCCGATCTCTACCTGTGCCGTCTCGACGCGCCCAATCTCCTCTTCGTCAACAATGGCGACGGCACCTTCACCGAACAGGGCGCCGCCTACGGCCTCGATATCCGCGACGCCTCCGTGCACGCGTCCTTTGCCGACTACGACCGCGACGGCGATCTCGACGCCTACCTCGCCACCAACATTCTCGACTTCTCGGTGAGTCCCACCGGCCAACCCGACTACCTGCTGCGTAACAACGGCGACGGCACTTTCAGCAACGTGGCCCTCGACGCGGGCATCTGGGGCAAATCCCAAGGTCACACCGCCATTTGGTTCGACGCCAACCGCGACGGCTGGCCCGACATCTACGTCGCCAACGACTTCGAAACCCCTGATCGCTTTTACCTCAACAACGGCGACGGCACCTTCACCGACGTCGTCGACGAGCGCCTGCCGCACGTCACTTATTTCTCCATGGGCGCCGACGCCGGGGACCTCAACAACGACGGCGAAATCGACTTCCTCGTGGCCGACATGCGTGACCAGACCCGCGCCGGCTACATGACCGGCATGGAGGAGATGGGCCGAGGACTGTGGGAAATGGAGCGCGTGGCTGAACTCATTCCGCAATACGCCTGGAACGCGGTCTACCTCGGCACCGGCTCCGATCGTTTCGAAGAGGTCGCCCATCTCACCGG
>CAXBOL010000146.1:0-8603 GCA_963977295.1 uncultured Opitutaceae bacterium | reverse complement strand
TTTTATCCCACTTTCCACTTATAACCAACAACTTGCACTTGCGGGACACGCTCTAGCTAGCTACTTAATTATTTTTAAACTTCGTTGGATAGTCTATTAGCTAAGGGACATTGGTATTATACCAACGTCTTGAATGATTTGGACAACAAAAGGTAGGGACGGACCGCCGGGCCGTCCGCAGTGGCGTGGCGAGGGAGTGGTTCTGGAGCCATCAGCATGATGGCGCGCCCAGCGTGTCCTCCAACCGCCTGGGCGACGGAGGGCGATCACGTCCTACCTCAGCACACGTTGCGCTATTAATTCTATTACTCAAAAGACGTTGGTCCTACAGCGCCTTAGCACCTGATTCTGCGATCAAGCCCTGGGAGGACTTGCTCCCCAACGTCGCGCTTACCGCGAGAGTTGATTGCGGAGGAATTCGATGCTGCTGCGAGCCGACTGATCTTGATCCATCATGTTGTCCACGGCCTTGCAGGCGTGGATGACGGTGCCATGGTCGCGACCACCAAACGCATCGCCAATTTCCTGCAGCGAGTGTTTGGTCAATGTGCGGGAGAGATACATCGCGATCTGACGGGGAATGGCGATGTTGTTGGGTCGCCGCTTGCTGGTCATATCGCTGTGACGGATTTGATAATGGTCGGCGACCTTCTTTTGGATTGTCTCCATCGTCAGCATGTTCTGCGCCTGCTCCATGAGCACGTCCTGCAGCAGCGACTCGGTGATGGTGAGGTCGAGGCTCTTGCCCGTGAGGGAGGAGTAACTGGCGACCTTAATCAACGCGCCTTCCAGCCGCCGAATGTTTTTCGAGACGTGTTGGGCGATGAAATTGATGACCTCGGCGGGGACGTCGACTTTGAGCACGGCCGCCTTGGTGCGAAGAATCGCAACGCGGGTCTCAAAATCGGGAGCCTGAATGTCGGCGGGGAGTCCCCACTCGAAGCGGGAAACGAGGCGGGCTTCGAGTTTGGAAATTTCGGACGCGCGCCGGTCGCTGGAGAGCACGATTTGCTTACCAGACTCAAAGAGGTCGTTAAAGGTGTGGAAGAACTCTTCCTGGATGCGCTCTTTGCCGCCGAGGAATTGGACGTCGTCGAGGAGGAGGACATCGACGTTGCGGTAACGTTGGCGGAATTTGACCAAGGCGTTTTCCTGCAGGCCCTGGATGAACTCGTTGGTGAATTTTTCCGTCGAAAGGTAAGTCACGCGGGCATCGGGGCGCTGCCGGAGGATGGCGTGGCCGATGGAGTGCATGAGGTGCGTCTTCCCGAGCCCGGTTTCGCCGTAAAGAAACAGTGGATTGTAGGCTTGGGCGGGCGATTGGGACACCGCCAGGGCCGCTGCTTGCGCCATCTGATTGTTACTTCCGACCACGAACGTTTCGAACGTGTTACGGGGGTTCAGATTGCCGGTGTAGGCGGCGCGGGCCTCGGTGGAACGATTGTTGGTCCGGCGGGCGGGGGAGCTGGTGCGGGCGCTGTTTCTCGGCTCGGAAGTGGGTTCGGAGGTCGGGGCGACCGCCCCGGAACCGCCTGATTTCTTCAACTTGACCGCTATGTCGTGACCGGCGGTGAGGCGAAGCCGCTGGACGATGAGGTCGAGGTAGTTGTCGTTGATCCAGATCGCGGCAAAATCATTGGCGACGCCCAGCGTGATGCTTTCGTCGTCGGCTTCGAGGCACACGATGGGCTCGAACCAAAGTTGGAACACGTCTTCGGGGAACAAGGTTTTGAAGTCTTGTTTGACGGTCTGCCAAAGGGTTGATGACGAGGAAACGGCGGGCATTAAATTCAGGCGGCTAGTTGGTTTTATTCACAATGCGTTGGAGAACGCCACTTTGACACGCCTGAAACAGAAACTGAGGCCAAAAACATTTATCGTGGAAAAAGTGGGGGGAGTTTATCAGGAGTTAACCGATTTGTGGTTAAACTTTGTTAAAAACCTAATAAACAGGGACTTAAGGCCGATTAGAGACGATAAAAGCGGTCGGGATCTGCAAGACGTTGTAAAGAGCGACTCCGCGATCACGGTGGGGGTGAACTGGAGAGGAGACAGTAAACGTGCAGGTGATTTGGGGTTTCAAGGCGAACTTTCCAACAAGTTATTCACATCGACGGTGCGGATAACTTTTTATCTTTTTTCTATTGCCAAGCGGCATTTTTGAGCGGCCAAAAATCGTCGTTTTCTGGTAAGGGCTGCGGCACTACGAATAGGAGGTTTTACCTAGGTGATGCGTCTATCGTCACTAATGAAACGGTAGTGTGATAAATGTTACGCGAAGGTGACTTTCAGGTTTTAGGCCGAAATTTGGGGATCCGGATCGGTCCATTTTCCGTGTTCTCGGATCAATTCAATTAATCGATTATCGGCGTCTTTTTGGGGGATGTTGTATTGGACGCAGGTTTTGCCGACATAGAGATTAATCTTGGCCGGGGCGCCTCCGACGTAACCGAAATCTGCGTCAGCCATTTCCCCGGGGCCGTTCACGATGCATCCCATGATGGCGATTTTCACGCCTTTGAGGTGTCCGGTCTTGGCCCGAATGCGTTGCGTGGTGGTTTGCAGATCGAAGAGGGTGCGGCCGCAGGAGGGGCAGGCGACAAATTCGGTCTTGGTGATGCGGGCGCCCGCGCCTTGGAGGACGTTGTAGGCAAGTTTCACCGCCCGAGGAGCATCGGTTTCGGTCTCCAGACTGATCAGATCGCCCAAGCCGTCACAGAGGAGCGATCCGCTGAGGATAGAGGCATCGAGTAACCGGGAGAGAAAGCTTTTGTCGCCCGTCCATGTGGTGGTGGACGTATTGCGAATCCACAGGGGGAAACGAGAACCGCTGGCGGTGAGCGCGGCGGCCAGTCGGCGGTAGGCGCCGATCGCGTGTTCGCTCTCGGGGGATTCTCCCCGCGGTGACGCTAGCGTGACAATGAGCCGGTCGGCCATGGCGGCACTTAGGGTCGGCGCGAGGTGGGCGAAGGTCGTTCCGTCCACGGCGAGCGCAAGTGTATGCCGCGGATGGCGTCGACCGAGATCGAGCCAGGTTTCGAGTTCTGTGGCCGAGTCAGGGCCAAATGCTTTGACCAAGACGACGGGGGCCGACGCAGCGTCCAAAACGGGAGCGAGGTCCGCGGGTTGCAGCGCGGGTGCGAGTTCGAGAACGAGAAACTGGCACGGGAGGGCGGTGGCCTGAGTCGCGAGATCGGCTAACTCGGTGGCCGAATCCACGGCGACAACGATGCCCTCGGGGGGATTGTCCTTGAGGGTGGGCGTGGTGAGGTGCGCGCCGAAATCGGCCAGTTTGGCCACGGCAGGCGCCCGCACGATGACGCGAGGGGGCTGCTCGGAGCCGAGTAGGCAATCCTCGCTCAAGCTGAACGAAGTGATGTCGCGGCGCCGAAATTGAAATGGGTCCAACGCATCCGGTTCCTCGACGGGGAATTGATCCGCGGGCACCGCTGCGTCGGTCCACGCACTCATGGCTTTGCGGGCGATGGCTTGGGCGACGGGGATCTCGTAGACGGAATCCTCCGTGAGGGACACGCGTAACGTGTCGCCCAGTCCGTCCATGAGGAGACTGCCGATGCCGATGGCACTCTTGATGCGGCCATCCTCGCCGTCTCCCGCCTCGGTCACGCCGAGGTGCAGCGGGTAATGCATCGACTCCTGCGCCATGCGCTGCACGAGCAAGCGGTAGGCCTGAATCATGACCTTCGGGTTGGAGGCCTTCATCGACAAAATGATGGCGTGGTAGTCGTGGCTTTCGGCGATGCGGAGAAACTCCAACGCACTCTCCACCATGCCGAGGGGCGTGTCGCCGTAGCGATTCATGATGCGATCGGAGAGGGAGCCGTGATTGGTGCCGATGCGCATGGCCCGGCCGAGTTCTTTGCACCGTTTGACCAACGGGGAAAACGACGTGTGCAGGCGTTCCAATTCCTCGTCGTAGGCCGAATCAGAGTATTCGCGCACGGCGAATTTCTTTTTATCGGCGTAGTTGCCCGGGTTGACCCTGATTTTTTCGACGTGTTCAACCGCTTCCATGGCGGCGGAGGGCAGGAAATGGATGTCGGCGACGAGTGGGATGTGGGCAAACCCCGCCGCATCCAATTCCCGGCGGATGGGTTTCAAGCACTTCGCCGCGGCGACGTTCGGCGCGGTGATGCGCACGATCTCACAACCGACCTCGGCCAGAGCGATGGACTGCCGGACGGTCGCGGCCACGTCTTGCGTGTTGGACGTGGTCATGGACTGCACGCGCAATGGATGCAGGCCTCCCACGCCGATGCCCCCCACCATGACCTCAGTCGCGAGGCGGCGGATGGAGCGAAATCGTGATGCGCAGTAGCTCATGGAGGGTGACGAGGGACAATTGACGAGGGTCCGAAATGAACGGCCGGGGCGAATGGGGCTTACTCGTTGGTGGTCTCTTCGGTGGTCGGAGCCCGGTTGTCCCGGACGATGCGACGCACGTCGAAGAAACTGACGTAGAGAATCATCGAAAGCAGCAACATCATGAAGACGCTCTGCGTGGTCATGATAAAATTGGTCGGCAGGGCGCGTCCCCGGAGTTTACCGATGGTGGCGAACAGCATGTGACCGCCGTCGAGGACTGGAATTGGCAACAGGTTGAAGATCGCCAGATTGATGTTCACGAGAATGGTGAACCAGAGCACGATGCGGATATCGGCTTGGGCTGCGAGGTGGAACACGCGGATGATGCCGACGGGACCACTGAGTTTCGAGATGCCGATGTCCGATTGCGGGTTGATCAGGCTGCCCAAGGTGCGGAACGTCATGCTCACGTGGTCGCCGAACTGCTCGAAGGGTGTGGGGTAAACCAGTTTTGAGTCTGTTGTGAGTTGCAGGCCGAGGTCGGCAGGCTGTTCGACTTCGGGACGAGCGGGAATCGTCAATTCGAACGGATGGGCGTTGCGCTCCAGATGCACCACAATCTCGCGGTCGCGATGAGCGGCCAGGTAGTCGGCGTAGGTTTGGATGTTGAGGATCCTGGTATCGTCGAGGGCGAGAAAGCGGTCGCCGGGCAGGATGCCAAATTTCTCGCCGTCCAAGCCCGGGGTGACGGCGTGCACCAACAACTCGTAGGCGGCGATGATGCCGACTTTGCGGATCTCTTCGTCGCCGGCGATGCGCGGGTAGACCGTCACGTCTTCGACGGTGCCGCCGCGTTCGATGCTGAACACGTTGTAGCGTCGGCCCTTATCGGTGCGGCCGGCGCTGGTGACCAGAGTTTGGAGCAATTCCTGCCAGTTATCGACTTTGTGGCCGTCGATGGCGCGAATGGTGTCGCCGATCTCGAGTCCGGCTTCGCGGGCCGGGCTCGGCACGGTTTGACCGTCGGAAAGTTCAATCTCGTCGACCACGTAACCAATCTGAGTGGTGGCTTGATCGCTCGTGGTGGGTTGCCCCACCAGCCAGATGACGGTGGCGAGGAGGAAGGCGAAGATCAGGTTAAAGGTGGCACCGGCCACAAAGACCAACATCCGCGTGCCGTAGCTGACGGGGGGAAGATTCTTGGTCTCGACGTCCTCTTCCCCTTCGACCGCAGGCATATCCGCAAGTTGCGGGAGGGCAACGTAGCCGCCGAGAGGGAGCCAGGAAATACGATACTCGACCCCGTCCTTGCCTTCCCAGGAAAACATTTTCGGACCGAAACCGATGGAGAAGCGGGATACATGCACCCCGCGCTTACGGGCCGCCAAAAAATGGCCGAGCTCGTGCACGAAGATCGAGCCGCCAAAAAAGAGGATGATGAGAAAAACCGCCCAGATGTTGGAAAACAGGGCGTTGAGGAGGTCCGCAGGCATAGGTTAGGATTTGGCGTGGGCAGAGAGGAGCGAGCGCGCAACACGTCGCGCTTCGGAGTCGAAGGCAAGCACCGTTGCGAGGTCGGAAGGATCTTGGTGGTCGAGTGCAGTGAGAGTTTTCTCCACTACAGTAGGGATCGCAAGGAAGGGAATTTGTTCGGCAAGAAATGCCTCCACCGCGATTTCGTTGGCGGCATTATAGACGGCGGGAGCGGTGCCGCCGGTGTGCATGGACTCAAACGCTAGTCGCAACATGGGGAAACGCGCTTGGTCGATCGGGCGAAAATCGAGGGAAAACGGTTTATGCACATCGAGCCCCGGTTCGACGCTGGGGAAGCGCAGCGGATGCAACAACGCGTGCTGGATGGGAAACGTCATCGAAGGCGGGCACAGATGCGTGAGCATGGCACCATCGGTGAATTCCACGATGCAATGGGCGAGGCTTTGAGTGTGGAGCACCGCCTGGCACTGCTCCGGGCGGAGGTCGAACAGCCACCGGGCCTCGATGAGTTCGAGCCCTTTGTTGGCCAGCGTGGCGGAATCCACCGTGATCTTAGGCCCCATTTCCCAATTGGGATGCCGCAAAGCGTCGGCCGGACGCACGTGGGCCAATTCCGCCAGCGAACGATCGCGAAATGCACCGCCGGACGCGGTTAGGACGACCCGGGCGACGTCTTTGGTGGGGTTGTCGGCCAGGCACTGGGCCACGGCGTTGTGTTCGCTGTCCACCGGACGGAGCGTGATGCCCTTCTCGCGGGCGGCGGCCATGACAAACTTGCCCGCCATGACGAGGATTTCCTTGGAGGCGAGGGCGAGGTCCTTGCCGGCCGCGATGGCGGCGAGCGCGGGTTCGAGTCCGGTCACGCCCACGACGGCAACCAGCACAATATCGGCTTCGGCCAGCGTGGCCAAGGCGATGAGTCCCTCGAGCCCCGCGTGCAAGTTCACGTGGGCCGGAAAATTCTGCGCCGACCGCGCGGCGGCATACGACGCCTCGTCGAAGATTGCCGCATGACGCACGCTGGGATGCGCTTGGGCGATGGCGGCGAGCTGCGCGTGGTTGGCTCGCGCAGCGACCCCGATGAGTTCGAGGTGCTCGGGATGCTCCGCAATCACGCGCAGCGCGCTCTCCCCGATGGACCCGGTGGCGCCGAGCAACACCACTTTTCGAGGGTAACTGGGGAGGGGGCTGCTCACAATAGACAGAAGGCCACGTAGCAGACCGGCGCCGTCAAAATCAGGCTGTCGGAAAGGTCGAACACGCCGCCGATACCCGGGATGGTGGCCCCTGCATCTTTAGCGTTGGCGTGACGTTTGATGATCGACTCCACCAAGTCTGACACGATGGCCAGGGCCGCGATCGGCAAGGCCAACAGCGCCGCGACGATCGGGGTGAAACTGGCGGGAAGTTGGTCGGCGAACCCGGCGGCGATGCCTGCGCCGACCCCCATGGAGGTAGCGATGCCGCCGACGGCGCCTTCCCAGGTTTTTTTGGGGCTGATTTCGGGCGCCATCTTGTGGCGTCCCATGGCCAACCCCGCGAGGAGTGCACCGACGTCGCAGAATTTTGACACCGCGATAATCCATACGCCCAGAATTAGACCCGTCTGCGGCGTCGGAGAGTCAATCGTGACGGTGCGGGCGAGGAACGACAACATGAAGGGAATGTAGACCACCCCGAAAAGGGTCCAGGCCAAGGTGTCGAGTCGAGCTTGGGCGCGCCGCTCTCCCAGAATGCGAATGGCAAAGACGATGGCGGAGAGCGCGAGGAGCGCTCCGGAATTGATGCCCAGCGGTTCAAAGTAGAGGGGACTGAGGCAAATCAGGAGCGCGAGCACCATGGCTACCCGATCGAACGGTTCGATGCCGAGGCGACGGATGAGGGCAAAAAATTCGCGCAGGGTCAGCACGGCGATGAGGGCGATCAGCCAGACCGCGCCCACCGGGCCGAGAAAGACGACGCAGCCGACGACGACCGACCAAAGAAGAAGAGTGCTGAAGATACGAGAGCCCACGGCGTCGGATAAAAGTTGGGGAAAGCGAGGGGGTTATCGAGCCGACGACGAGGCCGACTGACTGAGTTGATCACCCGTGCGGCCAAAACGTCGCTCGCGTTTGGAGTATTCGGCGACCGCGGCGTGAAAGTCTTGGCGGGAAAAGTCTGGCCAGAACAGGGGGAGGAAAACGAATTCCGCGTAAGCCGCCTGCATGAGGAGGAAATTGCTCACGCGGGTCTCCCCGGATGTGCGAATCACGAGGTCAGGATCGGGGAGTCCGGCGGTGTAGAGGTGGCGGGAAAAACTTTCCCATGATTCATCATCGGCGGTGGTTTCGCCGGCCGCGACCGCCGCGGCGTAAGCCTTGGCAGCGTCGAGCACCTCGGTGCGGGAACCGTAGTTGAGGGCCAGAACCAGGGTGTGTTCGGTGAAATGAGCGGTGGCTGCGATGGCGCGTTCGAGCTCGCGACGCACCACCGGCGGTAGTTCGGCGGTGCGACCGATGGTGCGCAATTGCACTTTGTTTTTTATCAGCGTCGCGGTCTCACGCTTGAGAAAAAACTCCAACAGCCCCATCAAGGCGCCTACTTCGTCTTCGGGACGGCGCCAGTTTTCGACCGAGAAGGCGTAGAGCGTGAGGTAGCGGATGCCGAGCTCGCGGGCGGTTTCGATCGTGGACCGCACGGTTTCCACGCCGCGACGATGGCCTTCGATACGAGGGAGACCTCGTTGTTTGGCCCAGCGGCCGTTGCCGTCCATGATGAGGGCAACGTGATGAGGGATGATC
>CAXBOL010000145.1:0-8641 GCA_963977295.1 uncultured Opitutaceae bacterium | reverse complement strand
CTCCGAAAACAAACGGTTCGACTGGTGCCGTGGGTATCACGTCGGCGGGCGCTCCCTGCTCTGGGGCCGTCAATCCTACCGCCTCGGCGACCTCGATTTTGAAGCCAACGCCAAAGACGGCTTCGGCGTCGATTGGCCCATTCGCTACCAGGACATTTCTCCCTGGTATGATTACGTCGAACAATTCGCCGGTATCAGCGGATCCAACGAGGGCCTCGCTCAACTGCCAGACGGTAAATTCCTGCCTCCCTTCGAGATGAATTGTCTCGAAAAGCAGACCAGCGAACGCATCGCCAAAGCCATGGGTGGCCGCAGAATGATCAACGCCCGGGTTGCCAATCTCAGCATCCCCCACAACGGCCGCGGTGGCTGCCAACGCCGCAATCGCTGTATCCGTGGTTGCCCTTACGGCGCCTATTTCTCAAGCAACGCCTCCACGCTCCCCGCCGCCTACGCCTCCGGCAATCTAACCCTGCGTCCTTTCTCCATCGTCACGGAAGTGATCTATGACGCCGACTCGAAGAAGGCCAAGGGCGTGCGCATCGTCGACTCCGAGACCGGACAGGCCATGGAGTATTTCGCCAAGGTCGTCTTCCTCTGCGCGTCCGCCATCGCGTCGACTTCCATTTTGCTCAACTCGAAATCCGATCGTTTCCCCAATGGCATGGGTAACGACAGCGGTGAACTCGGCCACAACCTCATGGATCACCACTTCAAGGTGGGCGCTTCCGGTCGCTATGAGGGCTTCGAGGACAAGTATTACAAGGGCCGCCGCCCCACCGGTATCTACGTGCCGCGTTTCCGCAATCTGGGCGACAAAGCCAGTCACCAAAAAGACTACGTTCGTGGCTTCGGCTACCAAGGTGGCGCCAGCCGCCAGAACTGGACCCGCGGCGTCGCGGAACTCGCCCGTTTCGGCGCCGACCTCAAAGCCGACCTCGTTTCACCCGGCGAATGGCGTATGGGCATCGGCTCGTGGGGCGAACATCTGCCTTACCACGAAAATCGCATGTTCCTTAACCCGAACATGACCGATAAGTGGGGGCTGCCCACCGTCACGTTTGAGTGCGACTTTAAGGAGAACGAGCACAACATGCGCAAGGACATGAAGCAGTCCGCCGTCGACATGCTTGAGGCCTCCGGCTTCACCGATATCAACCCCTTCGACGACCCCACCAGCGCCCCTGTCCTGTGTATCCACGAGATGGGAACCGCCCGCATGGGCCGCGATGCCAAGACTTCCGTGCTCAACGGCCACAACCAAGTCCACGGTGCCGCCAACGTCTTCGTCACCGACGGCGCCTGTATGACCAGCTCCGCTTGCGTCAATCCGTCACTCACTTACATGGCCCTCACCGCCCGCGCCGCCGACTTTGCCGTCGCGGAACTCAACCGCAACAACCTCTAAGCGCTGTCGTCTCGGACCACCCTTACCCCCTCCCTCGCCATGAATCGTAGAGAAGCCATCAAACGCACCGCCCTCCTTCTCGGTGTTGCGGTATCCCCATCCGGCATCACCAGCGCACTCGCTCAGATCGCGCGTGATCCCACCGCCTCCGCCAAATACTTGTCCCCCCTGCGTTTCGCCACGGCCACTGCGATCGCCGAGGTCATTCTGCCCCGCACCGATACCATCGGAGCCATCGACGCGGGTGTGCCCCAATTCATCGACGCGTCTTATGGCACGTTCCTCCAACCCGAGGAGCAGACCACCCTGGAGTTCGGTCTCGATACCCTGGAGGCATCGGCCGAAACCCAACATCGCAAATCGTTCGCCAAGCTCACGTCCGCGCAGCAGGAATCCCTCCTCCGGGCCATTGCCGACGATAAGCAGAGTGACCAACGCACTTTCCTGCGAAAAATGCGGGAACTTACCCTGCTTGGCTATTTCACTGCCGAACGCGTCGCCAAAGAGGTTATGGTCTGGGACCCCGTGCCCGGTATGGACATCCCCTGCCAGGACCTGTCCGTGACTAACGGCGTCGCCTATTTCGAGTAACCCTCGATTCTCACCGCAGATTGAAAGGCAGGGCATGACCGCCGGGCGCGCCGCATGCTGATCGACGGCCTAATACCAATCGCTGAAATGAATGAGACTATTCACAGAAGCGCCGGATGTCGGTTTTGACTTAAAGTTTCTTGAGAGCCCACCACCAAAAAGTTTTGGATCCGACCACAAGAAACAGGGTTGGTTCAGTGGCTGTTTTTTGCAGTGGACGCAAAGCAGGCAGGACTGCGTCCACGGTCTGAACGGATAGAGGGGTTTTATACCCCAACAGCGGGTGCGTCAGGCTCGGTCGCCACCTAACGAGTCGGGGTGTATAACCCCTCCCACATTGTCTCGTCCGACTTGGTTTCCTTCGTTCGCTCCTGTAAAATGCTCTGGGGCGGGCCCGAGCTGGAGCTCGGCGTTCCAGGTTGCGATTCCACCGCGTTCATCGCGTTCAAGCACGGCTCCTACATTTCCCAAACCCCTTCGGGTGACTTCGTGTTCTTCGCGGTTAAACCCAATTGGCTGACGGAATGTTGCGTTCAAGTTTCTTAGTAGCAAAGAACGAAGAAAACTAAGTCGTTTCACCGTAATATCTTTTGTATTTCTTCGTGTCCTTTCTTGCCTTCTGTAAAGTCTAAAGACCAAGAGCTCTTGGTCTAAACTCATTCACACCGCGGTCGGCCCAGCGGTCCGTCCCGACCGGGCCCTGCCAAACCCTTTGGGCACACGACGCGGGACGTCGGAGTCGTCTTACCCGACAGGGCTTCACGACTCATGCCACCGTGCGTTTCGGACGGCAGAGCGCCACCAGTCCGACAATCGCCAGCATGGGCACCCACACCGGGGCCAAGGCAACAGCAACCGAAAACGCCACGGCAAGGAGCGACACCACCACGGCCACCCCCAAGCCCAGACCGAGGGTGAGCGTCAGCACGACGCCGCCCAGGATGAGCACGGCAGCGCCTAAAGCACCGACAATCGGAGCGGCCACAAAGGGTGCATGTTGCAACAAAAGCCAAAACAACACGGCGACCAACGCGATCTTAAGGAGGGTAACAAAAAAGGTCTTCATATCGGAAAGAACCCACGGCTCGCGCCAAAGTTGCAGACTTTTTAATGCGGGCTTTCCTCCCCGCCTCCCCTCGCGAGCCCCACCTGAACCAGCCCTGCCACCATTCTTATTGACCAAGGTAACCACTCGGTTACTAGTGGGGCGTTATGTCGTCGCTCCCAGTTTCAGTTACCGTGGTCGGCAGCGGTGCCGTGCGGGCCCTGCCCCATCGCGGTGGGCCGTGTTATCTCGTCAAAATCGGCGAACGGAACCTGCTTTTCGATTGTGGCCGAATCGCCGTGCACAACCTCTCCCGTTTTGGTTGTGCGGTCGAAGCGGTTGACGAGGTCTACATCACCCACCTGCACTTTGATCACATCTGCGATTTGCCACTGCTCCTGCTGCTGTCGTGGAACAACGGACGCGACCGGCGCCTCCCGCTCTTCGGCCCGCAGGGACTCGACCACTTCCTCGAAACCGGCGTGCGCCAGGCGTATGTCGATGACATCAACAGCCGCATCTCCCACGGCAATCGCGTGCGGGAAAAACTCGATTGGCAAGTCACCGAAATTTTCCGGAACGGTCCAGTTCACCAGACCTCCGACTACGGCATCGAGGCCCTCGCCACGGCTCACGCCGGATTGCGCAATTACAGCTACAAGATCACCACCGCCGACCACGTGATCGTGATCACCAGCGATTCCGAACCCGACCCACGCCTCGTGGAGTTTTGTCGCGGGGCAGATCTACTACTCATCGAATGCTCAGGCACTCACGCTTTCTACGAGAGCAAGGCTTTTGGAGGGTGGCACATCGCACCGGAAGACGTGGGACGAATCGCCCGCGATGCGGGAGTGAAGCGGGTGGTGCTGAAACACTTCGTCATCGAGAGTTTCACCGACGATCCCCAAGTCGTTGAGTCGATGGCCAAAACCGTCCGCCAGATACACCCCCTCGGTGAGGTATTCGTCGGCACCGACGGCCTTAAATTTGATCTCTGAGGGCCTGAGTCAGGCAGGGGTCGTCCAGAAACCGTGCCGTGAACCGAATCGGGGCGAGACGAAGAGGCTTCACCCTTGGGATGAATGGTGGGGCCCGGGGCCCGTTACCCCTGACTTATACCAACGTCTTTTGAGAAACAGACTTTAGAGCCATTTTTTCTGAGGTAGGGCGTGACCGCTGGGCGCGCCATCATGCTGATGGCTCCAGAACAACTCCCTCGCCACGCCGCTGCGGACGGCCCGGCGGTCCGTCCCTACCTTTCTATCGTCCAAATCATTCAAGACGTTGGTCTTAACACCAATCACCACTTGGATTTAGACTTTTACTCCAAGATACGGAACCGCAGAGATGAGCAGCAAGTTATTCAACTGCTAGACTTTGCGTTCCTACCGGCTTGGTGACTTTGCGTTAAAATCAGCCTAATTTAATCGGACTTGTATAAGTAATAACCCGATGATGACTTAACCTTTTCACTTCAACTTCAACTGCGGTTTTTAGCCTAACACCGCCCTGGATTGCTTTTCATTCGTGAGCATTCGCGGCGAAACGACACGGGACACGCTAAGCAAACTCCGGACCGGCCGTGGCGAAGTAGCGCGACCAATCCGTCGGCAAACGCGCCTCCTGTTGCCCCATGAGGAGAAACCGCCGCTGCGGTTCAAATCCCAACTGGTGCAGCACCCCCAGCCAACTGAGGTGAACTTCCGGCACATCGATCAACAGCGGACCAGACTGCTGCCGCAAAGCCCGGCTCATCAACATCCGCCCCTGAGACTCGCTTTCGACCACCAAGGGCCCCAATTGTCGCGCCGTCCGCCTCGTCCGAGTAAGAATCCGCGAACTTTTCCGGCGCGGTCGCGTAAAACCTGAGCCGCGGTGGGATCACGATTAATCCAGGTTTCGATCAGGGCCCCCCGCTCAACCCCCACAACCTGCTGATCCAGCTTTTTCAAGGCGGACAAATCCGCTCCCGTCGCGAGATCCACCGCCCACCCCACTGGCAACGGCTCCGCTCGCACCTCTTGCAGCACATCACAGTTTCGGATCAACCTCACGATTCGTTCGCTACCGGAGAATCCCATGCGACCGTAGACTCGGGCACCGGCATCTGTCGCGTCCAACAACGCCACTTGGCCTCGAGCCTGAGTATCTTGCCAACACTTGTTCAACAGCTTGGTCGCCAATCCCTGCCCCCGGCACTCCCCTCTGACGATGACCATGTTGACCCACACCAATCTCCCGCCCAAGGGCCAGGCCACGGTGGTGGCCACGAGCCCCTTCTCCGATCGCTCGATCCCATAACTGAACCCATGCTGAATTAGAAAACGCCAGTCTCCTTCGTTTTGATTCCATCCCACCTCGGTCGACAGTTCCACACATCGTGCGAGATCGCCCAGCCGCAGCGGGCGCAGTTCATCAACCGTCGGCGTCATCGTATCCGGCGGACCATCACTACGCTACTCGACCCACTCAGGTTCACGCGAACAGCCTCCCGACTTCGTATTCCTCGTTGCAAACTTTTACCCCGCGAACCAAAGGTTTCCCTGACAATCCCATGGCAATTTCCTCTTCGTCGCTTCCTCCCCGAGACCACCTGCTGCACACCGCAATCAGGCTGTTTTCGATCGGTGGATTTGATGGCGTTTCCGTCAACGACATCGTGGCGGCGGCGGGCGTAAACAAGCGCATGGTCTACCACTACTTCAAAAGCAAGGCGCTCCTCTACCAGGAGGCCCTCTTTTACGCTTTCAGCGAGCTGGCGAAGTTCGAAAAAGAGGCCGTCGCGCAAGCGGTCTCGCTTGAGGACGCCGTGCGCAAACTGGTTCGCGTCTACTTCGACTTTCCACGACAACACCCCCAGTTCTCCCGCCTGCTGCGCTGGGAAAACCTGAACGAGGGCAAGGGCATCAAGGATTCGCATTTTCCACTTTCCAAAGACCACGTGGTGAAATTTCTGCGCGCCGCCATCAAACGGGATGCCCCACGACACTGCTGGCGCTCGGACCTCGAAGCCAAGCAGCTGCTCATCACGATCATCGGCATCTGTCAGGTTTACATCTCTCATCGTTACACCCTCTCCCAAGGGCTGAATTTCGACCTCGGATCACCGGCCGCCATCAAGCGCGGCATGGCCAACGCCGAACATTTCCTCCTCGCGGGCATGCGCAAAAACTCCACTGACACTTAGGTCCTGACCCTCAAGGCCGGCACCGCCTCACGATCATCGATCTCGCAGACCACCGTCTTGCCGCCCCGCCTGAGGGTGACCTCAATCCGTTCCGCCTGGGGCCTAAATGCCACGGCAACCGGCGCTTCTCCGGTTCGACCCAAGCCCACTGCGCTGACCAAGGTCGCCCGCATCGTGGGCTCCGACTTGGCCGCCACAAAGGGATGCTGCGCGGCGCGTTCCGCCGGAATCGGCAGCACATCACTGGCCACCTGAATGCCTTCGCGACAAAACACTTCACCGGTCGCAAACGCGTGGGGACGTTCGATTGAAAACCCCCGACCCTTGGCCTTCACCTTGGCCTGCCCGTCCCAATTATCGGCAAAAAATCGGGCTTCGACGACGGACGGAGTTTTCCATTTGGAGACCACGTCAACCACCACCACGGCGGGTAGATCAAAGCACACTAGCGTGGCCCGCACGACACTTCGAATTTGGAGATTCGCCACCCGGTAGGCTTGGGTCGCATCACTTACCCAATACGAATAAGTCGTGCCCGCCCCTTTGGCCACAATCTTGGCTTGGCAAATCGTGGAGTTCGTGCCCTCCACGCCGTTGTTGTAAAGGTGCCCTGCCCCATCCACCAACACCGCACTGTGCCCGGCAGTTTCCCGCAAGATCCAGGCCGGGTCTCGAAACCAGTAAGGCGGCCGGATCGGATCCACGATCAACTGCTCACCATAACACTTCACGATCAGGCTGTTACGATCCGCGTGCTCATGATTGTAACCCACCCCACTGCGCAAACTGACCAACAAATCATTCGCCGCAAACCCCGTGCGCGCCACCACCCAATCGACGTCGGAAAACCACGTCTTCCGGCCCGTTCGCGGCGGAATCGACGGCAAACTCTCGTCATAAAATACCAAAGACCAAATGCTTTCGTGCGCGCCCAGGTTCTCCCCAAACCACTTGGCCCGCCCATCCCGAAATTTGTGGGCCACCCAATACGGCACCGCCGTCCGCATCTCGGGCCGACCAGTCTTATGATCGTCCTTCAGCGTGTGCCGGTAGCGTCCGTTATCACTGATGTTTACGACTTCATACGGATTCTCCGCGGTCGGCATCGCCATGTTCAGCATGTAGTCAATGTGCCCCACCCAATTGATGTCCAAATCGATCGGCAACACCCCACTCACCTTCAACGCCTGCAACCCCATGATGATGCTGTCGGACGTGTAATTAGCGTAATTCACCCCTTCACCATGTGAACCGTCGGGCAGATAAATTTGCTCAAACGCTTTTAAATGCGAAACCACCATCTCCAGCCACCGATCCACCGGCGTATGGTCATCCCCATAAAGTGCGATCGTCGCCAGTCCGATCGCCAACGCGCCCGCGGGCGCCGCCCGTAAGTTGGTGGTTTGCGTGATCTCCGGTCGACGCGCCATGTCAGTCGGAAACTCCAATCGTTCTGCCCCAATCGGCGTATCCGGGTTAAACGACCATCCCACCGTCTGTCGTGGATAACGCACGTTGTGGAGACCGGTGTAGCACGGCTCACATCCTTTGGCGGCTAGGGCCTCCAACCAAGTCTTCCGTTCCGCCCCATCGATCAGTTCCCCCAGAAAGTCGATCACCACGGACACCACAATCGTGGTGCTCGGCGCTCGCTGCACCCCAACTACTTTCTCTCCGCCCTCCAAAAAGAAATCCCACACCGGAAACTTCATGATGGTGCGCACGCTCTCGATCGCCGCATCTGCCGCCTCCTTGTCGCCACTCATCAAATACACAAAGGCCATTTCGATGGCGTGATCACCCGCCCGGCGAATGTCATTGAGCGGATCCTTCAGGTTGATCTCTTCGCGTAAGAATTTACGCTCCGCGGCTCGATCCCGACTCAACAATCCCTCGCGCAACGCGGCGAACCGTTCGCCTTCCCGCCACCGACGCCGCAGGGCCGGCAAGTCCTCCGCGGTGAAAAACAATTTGGGGCCCGTCCCCGTGCGCAGCGCCTGCCCCCACCACCGCGTTTCCTTCACCGCCGCCCCGGCCGCCGCGGCCATCACCGGCGTCACCCCCAACAGTTTCAACAAGTCGCGACGAGAATAGAAATAAGGCATAGTCAGAGCCGCGATTACCAGTCGCGGAGGGATGAATTTTCAGAACAAAACGAAACCGTGATATCGAGTTCACGACCTCGTTCATGTAAGATTCAGTTCCTTTGTTTTCGCAAGGGTAACCTTTCGGTTACTTTCCCCTCGCACCGCGATTTTTGATGCCGTATGCTGCCACCCATTCGCTGATCTGCCATTCCCTTTCCTGTCATGAGCGCTGCGCCTCTTTCTCCTATCGTCGACGAACCGTTTCCCCTGCCGCAACGTTGGGGCGAGCCTGAGATCGCACGTCTTTCGGACGCCATGCG
>CAXBOL010000144.1:0-8643 GCA_963977295.1 uncultured Opitutaceae bacterium | reverse complement strand
TTTCTTCACCTTGAGCCATCAGTGCGGATTGGATCACGTAGATGCCGACGTTCATCAATTGGCCCCCTCCCCCCAAGGCTTTGGTGGCCCGCCACGTTTTCACCGAATCTCGATAGCCGAACCCGCCGGACATTTCGACCGGACCGCCCCACGCTCCCTTTGCGGCAATTTGCTTCACTTGCTGATGGTAGCCATGAAAGTGCAAACGGTAGCCGATTGAAAAATGAACCCCGGCGGCCTTACACGCCGCGATCATGTCTTCGCACTCTTGCACACTCACCGCCATGGGTTTCTCGCAAATGACGTGCTTACCTGCGGCTGCCGCCACCAAGACATCTCGTTTGTGCAAGCCAGGCGGCGTAACGACGTAGATGATGTCGATGTCGGGATTCCGGGCAATGTCGCCCATCGTGTCATAGGTGTAGACACTCTCAGGGCTGAATCCGTAACTCTGTGCCCAGCGCCGTCCCTTTTCCGGGTCCCCGGTCACGACCCCCCGCAATTCGCATAGTCCGGTCTGCCGCAAGGCCGGTCCCAGTTGACCGCGGGCATAGCTTCCCAGTCCGACCAAGGCGACGCCCAGCTTCCGTCGCCCTCCGAGTAAATCTTGCGCTCGCAAACGCCCCCCCGCGCCAAGGATCATCGCCCCCACCGCAGCACTACCGATGAATTGTCGACGAGAAGAGGTAGGACGCGAAGAATGATTCATGGTCAGGAACGTGACAATATTGTCCAATTTCGCAACCCCTTCACTGCTGAATAATGATCAGTCGCGCCACGAATATTGGGGCTCGAACCCCAGTTCCCTTCGCGCCTTATCGATCGACAACAGGGTCTCGAATTCGCCGAGATCCCTTCGGATTTCTACCTCTGGAAATACCTCAGCCATCAGCGATGTGCTGGATCGATTCATCACCGTGTCCGCTGCGGCAATGGTATAATTCGGAGCGCCTTCAACGGCCGCCTCCAGTCCCAGACGACAACTTACTCCGACATCGCGCACATCGACATAACCCCACAAGTTCCAACTGCGCAATTTAGGCTCTTCCCAGAATTCAGGGATGCGAGCATAGTCTTCCGGGAGAAAAATGTTCGAAAATCTCAGTCCCACGTGGGGCACTCCGCGCCAGCGGCTGAATTGAGCCGCCATCTCCTCACCGACCGACTTGGATAGTGAGTAACTGGAGTTCGGATACGGTGCATGATCGTCGTCGACGGGCGCATAACGTGGTGCCTGATCGGTGAACGAGAGCCCGAGGACCGTCTCGCTCGAGGCCCAGACCACGCGTGCCAGTCCGAGATTCTTGGCCGCTTCGAAGATATTGTAAGTGCTCAGCGTATTGTTCCGAAACACGTGGGCTCCGGTGTGGTTCATTTCATTAGGAATCGCGGCCATGTGCACGACTCCGTCTGCTCCACTCAAGACTTCATGCACTTCGCCCAAGTCACAAAGATCGACCTGTTTGCAACGGAATTTAGCACCTCCCGCGTGGGGTAGGACCGAGTCGGCATTCAGCACATCGTAACCATGCGCGGCGAGTTCGTGCAACGCAGCTCCACCTGCTTTTCCTGATCCTCCTGTGACGACAATTTTCTTCATAGGTTCAGTCCAACGCCTTCTGCCCCAGACGCAAATCCGGGCTCGGGTTTTGTGCACCTCCCCCGGAGTTTTTTACGCCGATCAACTGACCGATGGTGACGTCAAATTGCCTCTGACTTTATTTATTCTGAGACTTGGTCGTCCACTGCGATGTAGCGAGCGGAGCCTTAAAAGTTTTAACGGTCCCTCGTCCGAGCTGGTGCTCCCTGCCCGACTTTCCCTGACGGGTTTGGGCGATCCGTTTTAACGCATTGAAAAAGTCACTCGGCCCAGTTTGCCAAAGTCGGCGACATAACGACCTCGCTCGGCCTCCACGACTTTCCCCAATGCCCCGGTTATGAGTAAGTCGTTCCGCTTTACCTCGAAACCTTGTTGGAGGCGTTGACGGACGAGCCACATCAACGCCTCCCATTGGTCGCCCATGGCGTCGGCTCCGTTGCCTTCCGAAACGATTTCGTTGTCGCGGGTCAACTCTGCATGAATTTCATTGAGATCGAGTCCCTCGAACGGTTTTCCTCGTCCCACGATGACCGTCGAAGCGGCAACATTACTGGCGATCAGATCTGCCCCGGTGAGCCTGGCCCCTGGCGTATAGTAGATGTTGGGCAACTCGACTATTGGCACAACTTGCCGGACCGCGGCCTTGAGATCTTCGATCGATTCGGGGGCTTGGCGAATGGAGAGCTTAAGTTCGAAACCGATTTCCATTTCCACCACCATGCCTTTGAACTGACGGAGGCTAACGAAGGTCGCGGTGTTTTTTTTCTGCGACGCAAACAGCGTCCCGGAAACCGGCTCGATCACGCCGAATTTATTCTGAGCCGCCATCGAAGTTAGTCCTGCTTTGTGGCCGATCATCTTGTCGCCACTCGCCACCTTTTTTTCGTTCAACGCCTTCTGCACGCGGTAGGCCAGATATTCGGTGGCATCCCGTTCTTTTGCGCCCAATGCGGGCATGGGCTGCGAGCGTGACTGGGCTACGAAGATTTGCTCAGCCCACTCCTCCGCGGTGACCGCCTCCACGCGGGCACCAAAAGAAAGTGTAAACAAAATAGACAGGAGGCGAAAGGAACGGAACGTATTCATGGGGCAGAAGCTTAGACGGCAGTCAGGGTCTACAATACAGGATCCCGAGACAATGGAAAGTCGAAGTAGGTTTCAGGGTAAGGCTCATCTGAGAGGGTGAAATGCCACCACTCTCTTGCATAGGGCTCAAATCCATTAGTCACCATCACGGCTCGCAGCAGTGATCGAAACGCCGCCGCCTCGGCGGAAATGCCCGTCGCCTCGGCGGCTGAGACTTCCCCAAAGAAATCATAGGGCGAACCCATTTCAACCGCCGTCCATTCACCTTCCGCGGTGCGCCTCATCAACGTCACGTCTACTGTGCTTCCGCGCGAGTGACTCGATTCCAGCGCGATGTAACCTTTCGCAAACAACTCTGCCTTGGATAAATCAGGGTAAAATTCCGACTTAGTTGTGGTGTCCTCCGAATCTCGCGCCCATCGCACGAAATGCAACACCGCCCGTTGCGGACGATAGGCATCAAGCACTTTCAATGAATACCCCAGCGGTAACAATCGGAGCTGCGCTGCGTTGAGCGCATCGGCGGCCTTTTGGGTTAACCAAGCCCGGGGTGATTCGTAGCCGGAGATGACCTCACCTACAAAATTGTTCGAGGTCGCGTAACGCAAATCCAACAGAACCGAGGGGGCGTAGTCGCCTAGATTCACAAAGTCAGCGGGTCGCTCCGGTGGCGATTCGCTCCAGGCTCGAAGCGTGAAACAAAGCAAACCGACCGCAAGTGCGCCTCGCTTAACGCCGAGCATTCTTAACCATGCAAACATGGCGAAATCGTGAGACTCTTTCACGTTGGTGCAACTTTTCGCACCCGTTTCCCCTTATCCAAAGATTCAGCTTTCCGATCCCTCTCGTCATGCACTCGTCTAAATTTACCTCTCATCGGGAACGCTTCCTGGCGATCCTCAGCGTTAGCTTCAGTCTAGTCGTCGGCCCGGCTTCGGCCAATCCACTACCCCGCAGTGCTCCCGAAGCACAGGGGGTTTCTTCCGCCGCCATAGCGCAATTCGTCAACAGCTTGGAATCGCACATCGATGCCCCTCACAGCATCATGGTGGTGCGTCACGGGCACGTTATCGCCGAAGGCTGGTGGGCGCCGTATGCTGCTGATGCCCCGCACGTGTTCTTCTCCCTCAGCAAAAGTTTTACGTCCACTGCAGTAGGACTCGCGATCGCCGAAGGGAAATTGAGTTTGGATGACCGTATCATCGACTTGTTCCCCTCTGAAGCCCCCGCCTCACCCTCTTCAAATCTGCAGCAAATGCGCATCCGGAGTCTGCTGTCGATGAACACCGGACATCACGATGATGATCTGGCGAAATTCGAATGGATGCCCGCCGACTCTGACCGCACCCTGGTCGGATCGTTTCTTAATCTTCCCGTGGCCCACAAACCCGGCACTCATTTCCTTTACAACACCCCAGCCAGTTACGTATTGGCGGCGGCGGTGCAAAAAGTAACTGGCGAAGGACTGGTCGACTACCTGATGCCCCGGCTGTTCACCCCCCTCAATATTGCGCGTCCGCATTGGGATCAAAGCCGCGATGGAGTCGCCTTAGGAGGATTCGGCATGCGCGCTACCACCGAAGATATTGCCAAATTTGGTCAACTCTATCTCCAGCAAGGTGAATGGCAGGGGCGCCGTCTCATTCCCGCCGACTATGTGCACGCGGCCACCTCCAAACAGACGTCCAATGGGAGCAATCCCGACAGCGATTGGGATCAAGGTTACGGTTTTCAGTTTTGGCGTAACAAGACTTCCGGGTTTCGCGGTGACGGACTTTTTGGACAATTCTGTATCGTGCTCCCGGAGCATGATGCCGTCATCGCAATGACGAGTGGCACTCTCGATATGGGCGGAGTGATGAATCAAATCTGGGAGCATCTGCTCCCTACTTTTGGTCCACTGCCATTACCCGAAAAGAGCACCGCGGCCGAAGCGCTTCGGTCGCGTCTCGCCGGATTGCAAATGGCGCGCCCCCGCGGGGTGATGTTCTCGACCCGCACGAATTCGATCACGAGCCAACGTTTCACTTTGACTCCCAACACGGTCGAATTTGACGCGGTCACATTGCAGCTCGGGGCTGACTCATCCCAATTAATCGTGGAGCAAAAAGGCACGCGCCACACATTGTCACTCGGCTTCAACCAGTGGGAGGATTTCGATACTGGTGCCTTTAATCTCATCGATGGAGTGCCAATGCCTCATGCCACCCAACGGGCCGGAGGCAGCGGCGCTTGGACCGATGATTCGACTTATCTGGCTCGAGTCGTGTTGCCGGAAACTCCGTATGTATTCGACCTGAAGTTCGTCTTCTTGAACGACGGCAGCCTCGAATTCACCCCGCGTCTCAATGTCAATCGTGGGAATGCCTATCCTACCGTCGTCGGCACTCCAAGTAAGCGGTAGGTCCTCGACTCATTTCTTCAAAATGCCGTCAGCGCTGACGCTCCCCGCTTCCGTGTTCAGACCTTCAGTCGCACTCGCGTAGTCGATCTCGGCTTCTGCGTTAGCGTCATCGCGAACAACACGATCGCTCCGCCTCCCATCATGGCGGGAGTGAGTCGCTCATCGTCCAAAAGCCACAACGACTCGAATACGCCGCAAAGCGGGACAAGGAATCGGTAGGTGGCCAGCATCGGCGCAGGGAAGATGGTCGAAAGATGATTCCATAAGGAGAACGCCGCTGCAGAAACGAAGGCCAGCCAGGCGGTGATCGCGAGAGTGTAACCGTCGAACAAGCCTAGCCTTCCCGCCGCGATGGCGGGTGTTCCCATGGCCACCAAAACCAGTCCTCCGAGGAAAAGCGAGAATCCGGTCCCGGCGCGCGAGCCCATGGTGGGTTTGATTTTTTGAAAGGCCAGTAGGCCAAACGCACTAAACAAATTCGCCAATAAGATGAGCGCTCCTCCGAGTCGCGGACTGCCTTCGCTGACGCCGGGAGAGTAAACGGCCAGGGTGACTCCCAACGCACCCAACGCCAAAATGAGCCATTGTCGCAGGGTGAGTTTGGGGGCACCTAAAAAATACGGAGTGATCAACACCCACCAAAAACTCCCGCTGGCGACCAATAAGGAGGCGAGCGCCCCGCTCGAGAGACTTAACCCCAGATAAAAACAGACATACTGCCCTACGGTCTGGGTTGCGGTCATCAAAATGATCCACCGCAACGGGGTGGCTCTCCATTCCTGACGTGGTTTCTGCGCAATAATTAAAAGCACCAAACCCGCCGCCACGAAACGCACCCCGGCAAACAATGAGCGCGTCGCGAAGTCCGCCTGCGCGCCCTGCTCCGCCCAGTGCCCAAAAACGAGTTTAATGGAGGGGAACGCTGAGCCCCATAGCACCGCGCAAACCGCCACCCATCCAATCAACCGCCAGCGCGAAGATTCCGCACTGATCGCCGGCTCGATCTCATGGTCTAATCCTCCCGCCCGACTGATCCGCACAAATGCCTAGCGTCGTTTGAGATGCAGAAACAGTTTTCCGCCTGCGAAGTATTCGATGTAGTTGGCCGACGTTTGAATTCGGTCGGTCCAAGTGTTCGCCGCCCGGCCGGCATTTTCTTGCGCAACCAAGACTTCCTCGCCCGTGAACCACTTCCGGTAAGGTCCACCCTTTTGCATCGAGATCTTCATGGTCAAAGTGTCGTCTTTGTGATCGGGCTGGAGCATGATGAAGATGTCATCGCCAGTGACTCGGACATTTTGGACCACCTTGCCGTCAAAAGAAACGGCCTCCCAATTGCCAAAAACCCGCTCCTTGGTCGGCTCACCTGCCGACGAAGTCACTGCGCTCAATCCTAGCGCCAAGATTGATAGAACGAGACCGAGGAAGCGTGAGCGATTCATGGTTGAAAAATAATCGTGTGGCTCGAACGGTTGCAAGCCACGCGAGCGATTGCCCCACGAATTTGTTGGTTCCCCCACTGGGGGCGGCCAAGACTAAATTCGACAACGATTGACCAACGCGCAGGGACTCGCTCCGCTGCACTCCTTCATGCCAGCTCACACTCCTCAAATCGCGACGTTCGGCCAACGCGCTCTCGGGACCGCCATCAATCTCGCCATCCTTGTGGTGATCGGATTGGCCGCTGAATCGCTGTCCGCAAACTCCGGAGCGCCCACCCCCGCCGCGCAGGCCGTTATCGCCAGTAAAACTTTGTTCGGGATTTGGATCCTGTTTTGGCTCGGGTGCGGCCAGGTGCGATCCAGTCCGGGACTTGCACTGTTAAAATTACGAGTGGTCGACGAGTCCGATCCCACGGAACGCATCAGCCTCACTACAGCGCTACTGCGTCCCCTTCCCTATGGCTTGTTTTTGATGATGCTCGCATTTCCGGTGCAACTCATGCCGGCCTCACTGGCTCCCGTGCAATTTCTAATGGTGCTGGTCGCCTCCCTTTTTCTCGCGGCTAACAGCACTCCCTTGTGGTCTGGCCCCGATCGTCGGTCCCTGCTCGACAAGTGGTTTCGCACCCGGGTCATCGTGCGCGGCTAACTCGGAACGGTGCAACGCCAAGCACCATGCTCGATGGGTGAGTGCAGCTCAATTTCCACCGAAATGCAGGAACTTCGCTCGCCGAAGCCCGCCGCTTCAAACGCCACGTTCAATCCTCCCGAAACCGCCCCCACCCCACGCGGTGATCTTCCGGATTTTCAGACTTGCAGACCTTCCCGCTTCCCCCCCTCCGCCGCCAATCCTTTGGCCATCAGCGTCGTGATACGGTCCGCATCATAAACGCAGCCGCCCCAGCTCCCCCCCGAGGCACTTTGTAACGCGGCCCATAAGCGGGTGTCCGCGGGAACCCTGGGATCCGGTTTTAGATCTGGGTTGAGTGGACGAGCCTGTAATTCCTCCGCTGAGATGTTCATGAGTGACACTCGTCCCTCCAGGTTCTGCGTATCGACATAAAGATGAATGCGATCTCCCGTGCGCACTTTGCCAATCGGTCCTCCCGCCCACGCTTCGGGGCTCACGTGCCCCACGCATGCCCCGGTCGAAACGCCCGAAAACCGCCCGTCCGTGATTAAAGCGATCTGGTCTCCGCCTTTCACGTGCTTCAATGCCGAGGTCACTTGATACGTTTCCGGCATGCCACTGCCCGGTCCGATCCCAATCAGCACCATGATGTCTCCGGGCGCAACTTGGCCCGTCTTAATGGCGTCAATCGCAGTCTGCTCACTTCCATAAACTCGTGCCGGGCCTTCGTGATCGTAGATCCCCTGGGCATTCAAACGACTCGGGGCAATCGCGGTGCTTTTGATCAAGGCGCCCTCAGGCGCGAGATTGCCGCCCAAAAATGTCACCGTGCTGCTCAGTCCGCGGGCTTTGGCTTGGTCAGACGACATGATCACATCGGTCGGATCAATCCCATCGAGTCGTTGCAGCTTCTCTTTCAAGCGTGCTCGGCGTTCGCTGGTCTCCCACCACGCCAGATTGTCGCCGAGCGTCTGACCCGTTACGGTTCTCGCCTCGAGCCGGAGGAGTCCCAAATCGCGTAGATGTAGCATCATTTCAGGCACTCCCCCGCCAGAAACACCTGCACCGTGGCAAAATGCCTCGGACCATTTGGCAAAGAGTCGACCAAGCGCGGCACTTGCCGATTGACCCGTGACCAATCCGCCACGGTGGGGCGGGGTAATCCCGCGGCGTGAGCAATCGCGGGCACATGCAGCACCAGATTCGTCGAACCGCCCACCGCGGCATGACACACCATCGCGTTGTGCAGGGAGTCTTCCGTCAACAGGTCTGCCGTTACGGTCCCCGCTTGCTCCAAATTCATCAAGGCCAGCGCAGAGCGCTTGGCCATGTCGCGCCAGATCTGCGCTCCGGAGGGACTGAGCGCAGAGTGCGGCAAGGCCAACCCCAACGCCTCGGCCACGACCTGGGTTGTCGCCGCCGTGCCCATAAACTGGCACCCTCCTCCCGGTGTCCCGCAAGCCCGACACCCCATCAGCGC
>CAXBOL010000143.1:0-8681 GCA_963977295.1 uncultured Opitutaceae bacterium | reverse complement strand
CGTGAGTTCGGCCATGATGACGCGCAGGTATTCGGCGCGTTCGGTGACAGTAAGCCCCGCGAGCTTCTCGACCGACATGGCGTAGGCCCAATTGTTGGTCATCGCGCAGAGGTAATCGAGCCGATCGGTGTAGGGCATCGACTGGAGGTAGCCGGTATTTTCACCGAGCTTCTCGTGATTGCGATGCAGATAACCGAAGACAGGCCGGAGCTTAACGATCGTCTCACCGTCGAGAGTCACATTCATGCGAAACACACCGTGGGTCGACGGGTGTTGAGGTCCCATGGAAACCTCCAGCAAGTCGCCGTGGAAATCGTCGTGCACGGGGCGCACGGTCGGGCCGCCGAAGGGACTGCCGGGTGTGCCGAAAGGGGGTGTGGGTGCAATGCCGTTCACGACGATGCCTCCTCGTTCTGCTTCGGGTAGTGCTCCGTGGCGCGGGTGAGCACCTGGTCATGCGGAGTCGGCTCGTATTCGTAGTCGTCGGGTTCGACGTAGTCGCGCCGCATGGGATGATCCTTGAATTCGTCCCACATGAGGATGCGACGTAGGTCGGGATGGCCGGTGAAATTCACCCCGTAGAGGTCGAAGACCTCGCGTTCCTGAAACTCGGCCGAACGCCAAATGGGGGTGAGGGAGGGCACCACGCAGTCGTCGGTGCGATTGGCGGTGCGCAAGCGAATGATGACAGGCTCGGAGGATTTCAGGGCCATGGAGTAGAGGTGGTAGACGACCTCGAGATAACCGGACTCGGTGTGTTTCACTTTTTCGTCCACCTCGGAGGTGGTGCCGTCCTCGGCGGTGACCATTTTTTTAACAGTCTCCGTCACCTCGCGGTCGAGCCAATCGACGCCACTGACATTGGAACAGAAATCGAGACGCAGGGCCGCATCGTCCTTTAAGAATGACGCAATGTCACGCGCATGGGCGTGATCGACTTGCAAAGAATGTTGGGCGGCGGGACCGGGATTTTCCACCAAATTGATCGCGGCGCCAGGGAAGGCGGTCAAGAGACGGTCGCGAAGTTGGGCGGTGGTTTCCATGGGCGCAGGGCTTAGCGTTTGCTCTCGCGGAGGAGGGGCTTGCCGGGCCAGACGGCGGGGTTATGGGTCGGTTTCAGATCGTGTTCGTCATAGTCGGGAACGGGATACTCGCTGGGCGCGGTGGTAAGATGGCGGGCAATGTCCGGGCCGGAAAGTCGTTCGGCTTTGATCTTCTTTTGCAGCCGCATGAGTCCGTTGAGCAGCGCCTCGGGCCGCGGTGGGCATCCGGGGATGTAGATGTCGACGGGCAGGTAACGGTCGATGCCCTTGAGCACGTTGTAACCTTGTTTAAACGGACCGCCGGAAATGGCACAGGCGCCCATGGCGATACAGTATTTGGGGTCGGGCATCTGGTTCCAGAGTCGAACGACCTGAGGTGCCATTTTCTTGGTGACGGTGCCGGATACGATCATGAGGTCGGCCTGACGAGGGGAGGCGCGAAAAATCTCGGCCCCAAAGCGGGCGATGTCGAAGCGGGCGGTGGCCGAGGCGATCATTTCGATCGCGCAGCAAGCGAGACCGAATTGCAGCGGCCAGATCGAATTGGAACGGCCCCAATTGTAGAGCTCTTCGAGGCTCGTCAGCAGGATACCATGGCGGCGAAGTTCTTCCCTTTTCTCATCCGAAATGTTGCCCGCCGCGGGGAAGGGTTCAGGAGCGGCGGGCGAAGATGGGGAACGGTCGGGGATCTCGTTCATAGGTTATTGCCAGTCGAGATGGCCCCGTTGCCAAGCCCAAACCAGGCCCTCGGCAAGGAGGAGGAGAAAGACGAACATCGTCACCAGCGCGCCAGCGGGGAGACCGGTGAAGGCGACGGCAAACGGAAGCAGAAAGAGGATCTCCACGTCGAAGATGAGGAAGAAAATAGCGTAGAGGTAATAGTGGGCCTTGAACTGGATGCGCGCGCCGGTGGAGGGCAGACCACATTCGTAGGTGGCGTTCTTGAGCGGACCGGGTTTGGCGCGTTGCACGAGCACGACCCAAAGACGGGCGACGCCCAGCATGATCAGCGGAAACGCGAGGGCCACCGCGAGGAAGAGCGCAAGAAACGCATAGGGGTTTGGGGACACGTGATGCATGTCGAGGCGTCAATAGAAAGGCTAATTTCCCCCGCAGCTCAATGACGGATATGCGGAGTTCTTTGGCCAACCCTGCGCGTTTGTTGCGCAACGTAGTTTGTGGAGGGGCGGGGTGAAGCTCGGAGAGGGGGCTTGAACTGAAGAACCCTGATTTCGGCAGGCCAAGCCGGTCACAGAGATCACGGAGGAGGGCACAGAGTTCGCCGAGCCCTATTTATGAAACAAATGTTGGGTTGAACGACTCTCGCCTTCCGGGGGGAGGATTATTCCTCCCCATACCAACGTTTGGGATGATTTGGACTACGAAAGGTAGGGACGGACCGCTGGGCCGTCCGCATCTGCCTCAACGCGAATCCTGCAACTCTTCGCCATCCTTGCCGCTGACACTGGCTTCATCGACCATCAGCCTGCGGCGCGCCCAGCGTGTCCTCCAAAGCCTTGGCGACGGAGGGCGGTCACGCCCTACCTCAGCACACGTTGCGCTAAAGTCTATTTCTCAAAAGACGCCAGTATTAGTTTCCCCCACTATTCTCTGTGAAACTCCGGCTTTTCTCCGTGATCTCAGTGGCGAATTGCCGTTTTGGGGACAACTCAGATTGCAGCGATGCGAACGGTAAACGGGTCGCCGAACATGAAAAAGCCCGCGACCGGGGAGGTCGCGGGCTTGAGAATGGGCGGAGAGGGCTTCGACGAGCAAAGCCCCTACACGGGGACCTACTCGGAGATGCCTACGGATTACTCGCTTTTGGACTCTTCGTCCGCTTCAGCGGCGGGGGCCTCTTCAGCGGGAGCCTCAGCGGCTTTCTTCGCTTCGATTTCGGCCAGGGCTGCCTTACGGGAGAGGCGGACCTTCTTGGAGCGCTCGTCGATGCCGATGCACTTGACGGTGATGGAGTCACCGACTTTGCACACGTCTTCGGTGCGGCGGACGCGGAAGTCGGCCAGCTCGGAGATGTGGCAAAGGCCTTCCTTGCCAGGCACGCATTCAACAAAGGCACCGAACTCTTTCACGCCGGTCACACGACCTTCGTAAATCTTGCCTTCTTCGATTTGGGCACCGGAGCCACCGCCGCCGCAGAGGGCGTCGATTTCCTGCACGGCGCGGTTCATCGAATCGCCATTGTTGGAGTAGATGAACACCTTGCCGGAATCGTCATCGGAGATGTCGATCTGCGCGCCGGTCGTTTCCACGATGCGGCGGATGGTCTTGCCACCGGGGCCGATGAGGAGACCGATCTTCTCGGGATCGATTTGCACGGTTTGAATCCGCGGCGCGAACTTGCTGAGCTCCTTGCGAGGTGCAGGGATCGACGCCAGCATGGTCTTCAGGATCTCGATGCGAGCATCGCGAGCTTGGAAGATTGCTTGCTTGGCGATCTCGAAGGGCAGACCCTTGATCTTGAGATCGAGCTGGAAGCCGGTGATGCCGGCGGTGGTGCCAGCGAGTTTGAAGTCCATGTCACCGAAGTGATCTTCTTCACCGAGGATGTCGGTGATGGTTTCCCATTTGCCGCTGAGGGCATCGTCGGGGTTCTCGGTGATGAGACCGCAGGAGATACCAGCGACGGGTGCGATGATGGGCACACCGGCGTCCATGAGGGACAAACAGCCGCCGCAGATCGAAGCCATCGAGGTCGAGCCGTTGGAGGCCATGAGCTCGGAGACGACGCGGATGGAGTAGGGGAATACGTCCTCAGCGGGCAGCACGGGCACGAGCGAACGCTCGGCGAGGGCACCGTGACCGATTTCGCGGCGGCTTTGGCCCCCGAAACGACCGGCTTCACCAACGGTGAAGGGGGGCATGTTGTAATGCAGGATGAAGGACTTCGACGTCGCACCACCAGTGAGGCCGTCCATGGACTGGGCTTCTTTGGTGGGTCCGAGAGTCGTGATGACAAGGCCCTGGGTGTCGCCACGTTGGAACAGGGCGGAACCGTGCACGCGGGGCAGAACGCCGACTTCGCAATCGATTTGGCGGAGATCCTTGGGGCCACGTTGGTCAGCGCGGGTGCCGTTCTTGAGGACGGTTTCGCGGTAGGCTTTTTCCTGCAGGCCTTCGAAGGTGATGGCGATGTCGACATCGGTGCAGGTGCCTTCGCCGAGCTCGGCGTCAACGGCGGCCTTGGCCTCGTCTTTGATGACTTTGAGGTTGGCGTTACGCACGGGACGATCGAACCCGAAGATAGCGGGACCGACGCGGTCTCCGGCGACGCGCTCGATAATGGCGCGGGCTTCGTCGGACGCTTTGACGAGGTCGAATTCCTTCTTCGCTTTGCCGGCCGTGGCCTTGAGCTCTTCGATGGTGGCAATGATCGGTTGGATGGACGCTTGGCCGAATTCGAGGGCCTCGATGAAGCGCTCTTCAGGAATTTGGTCGGCGGAACCTTCGATCATGAGCATCTCGGTCTTGGTGCCGACGTAGATGAGGTCGAGGGAGCTCGAGAACATTTGCTCGATGGTCGGGTTGGCGACGAATTCGCCATCGATCTCAGCGACGCGCACGGCGCCGATCGGGCCATTCCAAGGAATGTCGGAGATGGCGAGGGCGGCCGAACAGCCGTTCAGCATGAGGATGTCGGACTCGTTGATTTGGTCAGCGGAGAGCAGCAGACCGATGAGTTGAACCTCGTTGAGGAAGCCGGAAGGGAAAAGAGGACGGCAAGGACGGTCGCAGAGACGGGACGTGAGGATTTCCTTCTCGGAGGGACGGCCTTCACGTTTGAAGAAGCCCCCGGGGAAACGGCCGGCGGCCGAATATTTTTCGCGGTAATCGACGGTCAGCGGGAAGAAGTCCTGACCAGGACGCATGGTGGTCGCAGCAGTAGCTGACACGAAGACCTTGGTTTCGCCTTGGGTTACGGTGACAGCGCCGTTGGCAAATTTAGCCATGTCGCCGGTGGTGAATTGAAGGCCCAAGCCTGGGACTTCGACGGTTTGTTTGTTATTCATTTATCTATTCGGATAGGACGTGTTGCGGACGTAGGGAACCCACCGCAACACGCAGCGGAAGGGTTCGAATTGGGGCCGGTGGAGTTCGCCGAATTGCGAAAACCGTCACCATAAGGTGCCGGACCCGGGAAAGGTATAGAGGGGTTGAAGGAGCGGTAGCCGCTCTCACGAAATCTCGAATCTGGTTCGAGAGATTTCTGACTGCCGCCGGGGCGGGCTGTCGGGCGTAAAGCCCGACCCACATGCGAGACCCAGAGGCAGTTAGAAATGTCCCGATTGGAGAGGACGTGAGGAAGCTGAAAAGAACAACGGGCGACCCTGGAAAAGGGTCGCCCGTGAAAATGGGTTACTTGCGCAAGTTGAGCTTTTCGAGGAGGTCGCGATACTTGGAGAGATCGTGACGCTTCACGTAGTCGAGCAACTTACGACGGCGGGAAGCCATCTGCAACAGACCGCGGCGGCTATGAAAGTCCTTGCGGTGAGTGCGGAGGTGATCGGTCAAATGGTTGATCCGAGCGGTGAGGATCGCGATTTGGACTTCGGAAGATCCGGTATCCTTATCGTGAGTTTTGAACTTGGCGATGATTTCTGGTTTAGCGACGGTAGACATTGGTTATTATTAAGGTTGCACAACTGTAGGGGGCTTTAGGGGCCCCGTGATCTCCGCTTCTGACACAGCGCTAACCGTGCCATCAGCCGAAACCACCGTTCCAATCCCGCGGGAGCGAGACCAGTCATGGTGGCACCCCGCAACCGGCGGGATTCCACTAACGCAAGGGGCAAACATCCCGAACGCCGCGCCGTCGTGCAAGCGCATTTTTAAGGGTATTTTTGACCGGGATCTCAAGGTTTTGGAGGAAACTGAGGAGCTGGAATTTGGGATTGGGACGGGGGCGGCCATGTGTCCTGAGAGCCCGATTTATAGCGGAGAACAAGGTTGTAGCCGGGGTCGTTGACCCCGGTGACTCCGGTGCGGTGGGAGTGGATCGGTGGGGCAGGTGGACCGGGGTCATCGACCCCGGCTACAACGGATGTGGTCCTCGAAGGGGGGGGCGGGGTTCCGCCCAAGCCGCATGGGTCGAAGATAGAGGGGGGGGGGAACACTGCAGATTTTTTTCTGCCCATCTCGAATCTAATCTCAATATTGAGGTCAACTCATGATGCCCAGCCGTCGGTTTTCCTCCCAATTGATTTTTCCGCGACGCGACGGAGTATTGGCCGCGTTGGCGGTATTCTTCGTATCGTGTGTGGGGCTGGGGTCGGTCTACACCATTGCCTATCAAGCGCAGATTGACGCGGTGCGCGGTGAACTTGCTGCGTTAGCGCGATCTTTGGCGGTGCAAATCGACGGAGACCTCCATCGCACGCTGACCTCTCCTGAGCAGATGGGGTCGCCGGAACACATTGAGGCGGTGACTCCCTTGGCCATCTTTCATCGAGCCAATCCCAGTCTTTTCTTTGTCTATACGGCGGTGCTGGTGGATGACGAAGTGCACATTGTATTGGACGGAGAATATTTGTTTAGGAATCCGGATTCTACCGAACCGATGGACGAAATCATGGATATCTACGATGGAGATGATCCGGATTTCATTAGGGCCCTGCGTGAAGGGGTGGTGACGACCAACGCAGAACCGGTGGAGGACGATGACGGTGTGCTGATGAGTGGTTTCGCGCCGTTTTTTGACTCCGCTGGGGAAGTTGCGGGGGTAGCGGGGATTGATATGGAATTGTCGGACCTAATGGGTCGATTGGCAAAGATTCGGACGGCTGCCTTTGTGGCGCTGGGCAGCGTAGGTCTGCTGTCGTTGGTGGTGGGATTCTTTGTTTATCGATTGCGACAGTCGGCGTCGAAATCGGCGCGGCGGGATGCCGAGGTCGCGAAAGAACTCCTCCGCGCCAAGGAACAGGCGGAGGCAGCCAATTTGGCCAAGAGCTCCTTTTTGGCGGTGATGAGCCATGAGATCCGCACGCCGATGAACGGCATTATCGGCATGACCAGTCTGTTGCGAGATACGCCACTTTCCCCGCAGCAGGACGAGTTTTTAGAGACCATCGAATCGAGCGGAAATTCCCTCCTCACGATCATCAATGACATCTTGGATTACTCCAAAATTGAGGCCGGACGAATAGATTTGGAGGAGGTTCCCTTCGACCTGCGGCAATGCATTGAGGAGTCTCTGGACTTGTTTGCAGGCAAGGCGGCGGAGAAAAAGATTGAGTTGGCCTATTCCCTTACGGAAGGCGCGCCGGGGTGGATCGTGGGAGACGTGACCCGGCTGCGTCAGATTCTCGTCAACCTCGTGAGCAACGCGGTCAAATTCACCGCCGAAGGTGAGATTGTCGTCACGGTAAACGTGGTCGAATCGGCGCCGCACTGGCAGTTGCAGTTCGCCGTGCGTGACACCGGAATCGGAATTCCTGCGGATCGGCTCGATCGCCTCTTTAAGTCGTTTTCCCAGGTGGATAGTTCAACCACGCGAAAGTTCGGGGGCACGGGACTGGGGTTGGCGATCAGTCAGCGATTGGCGGTGTTGATGGGGGGGCGGATGTGGGTCGAAAGCCAAGTCGGCGAAGGCTCTTCTTTTTGCTTCACGGTGATCGCCCAGCCGCACGCGGACCAAGGGGCTGATAGGGTGGCGATCAGGCAACCCGCGCTCGAAGGTTTGCGGGTGCTGATTGTCGACGACAACGCGACGAACCGGCAAATTCTGATGGCTCAGACGACGTCCTGGGGCATGACTCCGACGGAGACTGCTTCGGCGGCCGAAGCTCTGCGATTGTTGCGCGACGGTCAGAAATTTGATCTCGCCCTATTGGATTTTCAGATGCCCGAAATGGATGGGGAGGAACTGGCAAAATTGCTCAAAGCGGATCCTGCGACCGCGAAGCTGCCCTTGTTTTTACTCAGTTCTGCGGGGCAACGGCCCGCGCCGGGCCTCTTTGTTGCTTTCCAGACCAAGCCGGTTAAGCCGGCCCAATTACTGCGCACGCTAGGTCAAGTTTTTCACCGGAAAGCGGATGAACCGACCGTCGTTACGCCAGTTCCTGTGCCGACAGTGAAACTCGCGGAACGGTGTCCGCTGCGAGTGCTTTTGGTCGATGACAATTCGGTTAACCTGCGCGTGGCCCAGATGATGCTCCAACGATTGGGTTACCGAGTGGATATGGCGACGAACGGAATCGATGCATTGGAGGACTGCGGACGGATTGATTATGACGTCGTTTTACTCGACGTCGAAATGCCTGAAATCGACGGACTAGAGGTCGCGCGACGACTTCGATCCTCGGCTACGCATGGTGCGCATCGTCCGTGGGTTGTCGCTCTCACTGCGAATGCCATGCGAGAGGATCGAGATAAGGCAATTGCGGCAGGAATGAACGACTTTATCGCCAAGCCCTTCCGTCCCCACGAACTCGCTGAGGCCCTGGAACGGGCTTGGGATTCCATTACTAGCTCGACGGAATGAGCCCGAGCCTAGCCGGAAAGTCACCAAGCCGATAAGGAAGCAACCTCCGCGGGTCTCTGGTGGTATTATGCCAACGTCTTGAATGATCCTAAAAGCCGCAGTTGAAGTTTAAGTGAAAAGCTTAAGTCATAGCTCTAACT
>CAXBOL010000142.1:0-8731 GCA_963977295.1 uncultured Opitutaceae bacterium | reverse complement strand
TTGATAACATCAAAGCCCTTATCCACGAAGGTGCCATCGGCGACCTTCAAGACGTGCACGCTTGGGGTAATCGCACCCACGACAAAACCCATTATCCGGTTGGAACCGGCGTAGCGCCCGACTACATCGATTGGGATCTCTGGGTCGGTCCGTCCCAGATGCGCGCCTTCAGCGAGGACTATTTTATCGCCCTGAACGCGAGAACGCAGAAATACGAACTCTCCTATTTTGATTCAGATAGGTCCAATTGGCCGACCGGCTCGAATTGCCTGTCGTGGAACATGTATCGGGAATTTGGCAACTGGCAGATCGGCGACATGGGCAGCCACACCATGGATCTGGCTTTCAATCCCCTCGATGCGGATTATCCCATCTCGGCCGAAGCCAGTGGCGAGGCCTACAACCCAGACGTGTCCCCGTCTCTCATGAGCATGAGCTGGATGACCCCGGCCAACACCTGGCGGGGTGACATCCGGGTCTCCTGGCATCAGGGCGGCAACATGCCGAAATCCCCCTTCAAGCACATTGATTTGGAAAAAATCGGCCACGGGGCCCTTTTTAAGGGCAGCAAGGGCTACATTATCGCCGACTTCACCACCCGCATGGTGATTCCCTACGGCAAGAATGCTGACCTTACCTACCTCGACACCAGCAAGATAAAGATTCCTGAAAAGACCGTTGATAACTTCGGCGAGGAATGGATCAACGCCTGCAAGACAGACCTTAAGACCTCCTGCAACTTCGATTACTCGGGCATCATGATCGAGCAGCTGCTGCTGGGGGCCGTTGCCTTCGACGTGGGTAAAAAACTCGACTACGATGCCAAGAAAATGGAGTTCACCAACAGTCCCGAAGCCAATCGCCTCCTCAGCAAAGACTATCGCAAGGGTTGGGTCCTGAACGGCTGAGGCGATCAACTAATCACACCGAGGACAGACGATATCGTGCGATCTGAGAGACGGGCGACTCGAAGGAGCGGTGCCCTTTTAGTCCCTCATATCCACCTTATCAAAATTCCCTCATTTTTTTAGAGTAGACCCAGCGGTCAACCCCTTGAACCCGATTGATCTAATAGGAGGGCAAAAGACTAGGTAAGAAGGTGCTACCCCACGGGGTAGGAGAGATGTAAGGTATCACCACCATGGTGAGCTTTCCGATTGAGTATGGCGACAAACCGGTCGCCGCATTCGGAGGGACGCGCCTGATGAAGGATTTCATTGAGAGGGTCGGTTTGCGACCGGTTCTCGAAGAGCTGCAATTGCCCTAAGACGGCTCGAACCGCGCGTATGATCCAGTCGATGAGGTGGAGGAGTTTCTGCTCAATATCTGGATGGGAATCAACCGGTTTTATCTCCCCCTAGCCTCACATTCCACAAGTTATCCCGATCAATTCCGGCCCAACGTATCAACTCTTCTGATACTGTCGCTTTTAGGGCCGCGCCAGCCTCTTCGTCGTAGTGATACCACCCCTTGCCCGTCTTAATCCCCAAGTGCTGCGCCGCCACCAGCTCGGTCTATTTCCGCGATGGTTCTTTCCGGTCGCGCAGGTGGGAAAACAACCAGCGACGATTTGCATTATACACATCCAAACCTCCCAGGTCCGCGGTGCCAAATACGCCACGCGCCATTATCCGGCGACCAAAGCCGGTTCGCACCACCTCATCGATTTCCTCCGGGGAGGCGATATCTTGGTCCACCAAATTCATCGCTTCACGCTGCAGGGCGAACGCCGACCTATTACCGATAAAACCTGGAACTTCACGCCGTAACACGATGGGAATTTCACCGCCACGCCGGAGACGTTTCTGCACACAATCAACCACCTCTCCGCTTGTCTCGGCCTGAGGCACAATTTCCACCAAGGGCATCAAATGCGCGGGGTTCCAATACGCATCGATCAAGGTTTCTGTAAATGCTGCGCCAGTTGTGACGGCATGAAACTCGAGGTATTGCTGGCCAGGATTGTGTCGGCGGCAACGTGCCGCTCGATCTCGGTATACAGGGCGAGTTTGGCCTCCAAATTTTCAGGAATGGTTTCGACTATCAGATCCGCATTCGCCACCGCCTCCCCGCACGACTGACCTAAACGGAGCCGATCCTGCCGTCGCGAAGTCTCCTTGAGCAAACCCGTGGCCCGCATCATCGCAACGTTTCCTTCCATATGCACCCGCAGTCCGGAAATAGCGGTGCGGGCGGTGTCTAAAGCCTTCACCTCATGTCCGTGCAACAATAGATTGAGGGCGATATTTCGTCCCATGGTGCCGCCGCCGATCACGGTTACAGAACACGGGGCAGTGGAAGATCCGAGTGCGGTCATTTTGATGGGGTATTTAAACTACGGATTTCACGTCAAAGTATCCGTGGCGCCCGTTTCGGAGCCCTTGACGATTCAGGTTAGGGCGTGGCTGGGAGATGACCAACTCACCGTGCAGCGGACTCTTCATTGTGCCATTTTGAATTGGGATTCATTCGCCCTTCGTCGCCTTCCTACCATTGGTCGGACAATTCTAACGTCATCGGTCCGGTTGAAGCCGGCACCCGAATCCATCGATCTCGCAACTGGGGGTGGTGAATAGGAAAGACCCTCCGACAAAAACTACTCGGTCTCTTTCACTTTTGGCACCGCAATGCATTCGATTTCAAAATGAAGTATCTCGGGTAGGCAGTGTGTGATGGTTGTGCGGGCCGGATGAGGCGCGGTAAAATATTCACGATAGATTTCGTTAAAACGCGCCACGTTCGCCGGATCCCGCACATAGTTGCGCGTCTGCACGACATGGGCCAAATCCCTGCCCGCCGTTTCCAGCACCTTGCGGAGATTCTCCATTGATCGGCGCACTTCGGCCTCGAACGTGTCTTGCACAATCTTACCGGTCGCGTCGACGGACGCTTGGCCCGAAACCATGATCAAATCACCCACGCGCACCGCGGGGCTGAATGGCAGATGAGAAACGGGGGTGCCCGCGTCCCGAGGATAACTGACGGAGGGATGGTTCATAAAAATTCGCAATGGGGCTCGACGATTTCATCGAGCGGGTAAACGGGGCGCTTCAAATGCCGCCAAGGAAAGAGTGCAACGTTACTACTGCACGGACCCGGCGTATCCACCAAATAGGACGCACCCGCAATGGGATCATAGGCTTGGCGATGCGCCACCGCCGCCTTGACCCCAATCACTGCAAAGTCGCGCGGCTCGATGCCTTGGCTGCGCCATTGACCCAAATCAAACGGCGGCGTTTTACGGCTGGTAAGCAAGATCGTCACCCCTCCCGCCCGCACCACCGCCGTGGGACCCATGTCGAAATGGAGTCCACTCATCGATGCGAGGTGGCTGTGTTTGTCCTCCAAGTCAAATCGTCCCGGGTGACGCGACACCAACGTCACTTCGAGTTCCAATGGCCCCACATCCAAGCGCGATCCCTTGCCTCCAACCGACACCGTCTTGGTTTCCCCCACGGCCACCTCCGCCAAAGCCACCACCGCGGCCGGATCGTTGATCGCGACCAACGCATTTCCCAGGCTCCGCGCCACCAACGCACGCAACACTCCCGTGCCATCACCGGGAGCCCCGCCACCAATATTGTCGGAAGGCTCCACCAATATCACCGGTCCGATTGCCCCCGCCGGCAAAGTCTCCAGCACCTCCTCCACCGACGGGTAAGTGACATGGCCAAGCTCACGCATCGACCACGCCACATCGGCCACTCGCTGCAGATGTGTGTTCATGGCCGCGGCCTCTCCATCATGGATTAGACTCAACGAAACGCCCGTATCTGGCGTATCCGCGAAGGAGAATCCCGGCACCACATTGGTGCCCCAAATCGCCGGCTCCGCCGACTCAAGCTCCGCTAGACCACGTTTCAACGTCACCATGGGATCACTCCCCGAGCCCGTGCCCGGCGGAGCCCATACGATCGGCACACGACACCACGCCATACGCGGCGTAATGCCTGCTCGCAACGCCCGCGCCAACAGGTGCGTGGCGCGCACCGCACTTTCTCGCGCATCAGTGTGCGGATTTTCCCGATACGCGACGAGCCCGTTCGACAATCGGCACATGCGCGCAGATAAATTGGCGTGCAAATCGAACACCCCGAACAACGGGACCGTCTCCCCTCCCGGCAAAGCCCGAATGCGCGCCAACAACTCCCCTTCCGGATCGGTCAACGCCGGCGTCACCATCGCGCCGTGCAACACGAGAAAGATCCCATTGACCCCCGCGGCCAACGCCGGACGCGCCCGTTGTTCAAACGCCTGCCAAAATATCTCAAACGCCAAATCTTCCACCATGCCCGAAGGCACGGCCCGGGCATCCACTGTCGGCACAACTTCGAAACCCAAGTCGGCTGCGGCCGACAAAAAGCCATCGCTCGGCGAGGCATCACCCACTTTACCGAAGATCTCGTTGTCAACGGTGACCTCGAAATCCGCCCACGTCGTCACTTCTTCCAGAAACGTATGAGTCTCGTGGAAGAGACCCCCAAACAAAATGCGCGGTGCCATCGGAGCGGACGGAAGATTGAAGATTAAGCCGTTGCCTGGTAGTTTTCTGCGTGGCGCGCAAACGCCGTCGCAGCCCGAACCAACGCATCGTCTACATCACGTTCCGTATGGACCATGCTGATCGACCAGAGGCCACGCTCGATCGCCCGCACGCCTTCCTCCAGCAGACAGCGTCGCAGATGCGCCCAACGGGCCGCGTCGTGGCGCGTAATGTAGTCGCGATAGTCACCGACCGGACCTTCCGCGGCGCCCGGCTTGAGCAACACAGTGTGAAATGCCAAACCCGGTCCCTGCGGCCGGAGCGGGATGTTGTGCTGATCAGCCAGAGCCTTCAGGCCTGCCATCATCTTTTTCCCCAACGCAATGGTCTGGGCCGGATGCGTGTTGCCCGCCGCGATTACTTGATCGAGACACCACTTGCTGGCCGCGAGGCAAAGCGGGTTGGCATTGAGGGTGCCGGCGTGGATTGCCTCACCTGAAATGATCTTGGCCATCGCCGCCCGTGTGCCCGCGAGCGCTGCAAACGGCGTGCCGCCGCCGATCGCCTTACCGAGCACGGTGAGGTCCGGACGAAAATTATAATAACTTTGCGCGCCTCCGGCACCGAACCGAAATCCCGTGATCGTTTCGTCGGCGATCATCATCATCCCCTCCTGATCACACAATTCACGGATGGTATGCATGAACCCTGCGGGGGGCTCGATGCAGCACGTGTTACACATCGCCGGTTCAAAAATGATGGCCGCGATCTGCCCCTTGTGCGCCGCCACGCGACGACGCAGATGATCCGGATCCCCCCAACGCGTGACCACAAACTGCTCCGGGACCGCCTTGATGATACCTTGGCTGGGATGCACACTGGCCGGGGATTCAGGATCGTCCCAGGTGCTCGGCGGATTCGCGAACCCAGCCAACCCTTCGTCTCCCCAGCCGTGGTAATGGCCTTCGAATCGCAACACCAATGGTCGACCCGTGTGGGCCCGCGCCAATCGCAGCGCAGCCATAACGGCCTCGGTCGCGCAGTTATTAAACCGCACCAACTCCGCCGACGGAATCATGCGCTGCAGCCGCTCCGAGACTTCAATTTCCAACTCACACTGGGCCGCCCAGTGCAAACCCAGTTTGGCTTGCACCGCCAGGGCGTCTGCCAGGCCACTCGGCGCGTGCCCATAAAGCAATGCCCCCTGCCCCAGTTGGAAATCAATGTACTCGTTGTCATCCACGTCCCACACACGCGCGCCGTCACCTTTCTGGAAATACAACGGCACCGGGGCCTCCATCTTGCGAATGCCACTGTTAATGCCACCGGCGATGCTTTTTTGGGCGCGCTCAAAAAACGCATGAGATTTAGGAAAGGTATAGGCCATGATCTAAAAAGATTCAGTTGAGGGTTGGACTTAACGGTGTCGCGCCGGCCCATCGGATTGAGGCCCCAAACGACGCATTGCGGCGATTAACGCCCTGCGACGCTCATCGGGAAATCGGTTTACCGGCACCGACACACTGATGCCTGCCAGAGGTTCTTGTTGGGAGATCAAGGGGATGGCGACACACGCTACGCCTGCAACCGTCTCCTCCTCCTCCAGCGCACAGCCTCGCTCACGCGTCGCCGCAAGCTCCAGCTCCAAACGCTGGCGGGCCGCCTTGCGCCCTCGCGTGGGAAGCGCGGCGCACACTTTATTAACGAGCCGCGCCTGCGGTTCCGCCGGTAGGTTGGCCACAATCGACCGCCCCAACGCAGTCGTATGAAAAAGGTCTCTAGCGCCCGGTTTCACGATCCAGCGCAACGGCTGCGCAGTCTCCACCACATGCGCATACCGCACGTAAATTCCTTCGAGCACGCCGAGATTCACCGTCTCATCAAACTCCCGATTCAGCATGGTCATGACCCCCTGCACCTTCCCCCGTAGCATCGCGTCGCGGCCGTGCTCCCGCAGTGAAGCCAAACGATCCGAAAGCACATAACTGCCCCGCACGCCAGCGTCCCCCAAGTATCCCAGGTCACGTAAACTACGGAGTATGCGGTGCACCGTTGGCTTCGGCAGCCGGCTCTCCTCGGCCAGTTCCGCAAGGCTCAGCGCCCGCCGCGCGCGGGCCAACACCTCCAGAATGGAAAATGCTCGATCTAGGACTGCGATACTCATGCTTTGCTTGCTCCTAATTTCACATTGTGGAATTTTAATTCCGTCAATTAAAATATTATCGGACCAGCGATTGCGCGACCAACTCGGATTTGATCTTCATTTATCATTCAACGGTCCTCCGCCTAAGCAGACGACCTGCCCACCATAGTCGGCGCGGGTCGGCATTGCGGCGGCGACCGTTGGCTTGTCCTTCCCGTGGTCTCCACTGTTTTTGACCTCGCCGTCATGCCACGAGCGGAGCTGATCGAAGGACCGTCGATTCATGTTTTTGGTGACATGTCCCGATTTACCAGCGCCGGAGTCGTTCCGCCTAGCGACGTCGGGCTGGAAATACGTGCCACCGTGGTCGACCCGCCGATCTCGCCCTCATCAACGCTTGGGTAAAACCCTTTTCCCGGATCGCCTCACCACGGTTGAACTACTGAACAAAAAACTCGGCCATGTGCGCGGCGCCGATGTCGCTCCGCTCAAACTCAACGAGCGAATCCGTTTCGTGTCCGCCCAGGCCTGCGCTGTGGGTAACTGATCGGAAACGCACTTTCGGTGTTCGCGGCATGACCTGAACCACCCGCCCAGACCCCCTCGCTAACATTTGCCCCACCTTGGCTCTCCCAACCCGAAGTAGGGTTCCATGCCGATCGGGTAAACATCGCCGCGCTGTCACACGAACTGTTGGTCTGGGCCGATCTTAAACTCCCGATCCGCCCTCACCCCGCACCCACGGCAACTCCCGACTTTGGGAACAAGGGGACGTATTTGAGATTTTCATCCAAGCCGCCGGCGAATTTTGGTTATTTCGGATATCATCTCGCCCCCACCCCCCATATTCTGCAAGTGGCCTTCCCCAAAGTTTGTAACCGGAGCCGAGACCTCGCACCCTTTATTGAGCCGCAGTCGCGCCTGCGTTCACACGTTTCCCTGCAGCCGTCCCACTGGCGCGTCTTCGCCATCATGCCTCTTCCCGAAGCCGCCAACTTTTCCGCCCCACAGCACGAACGCTGGCGCGTAGCCTTCGGCCGCTATCACAATCGGAACGGCGGGCACGCGGTGATTTCCAACACATCCGCGCATCCGGCTCCCGACTTTCACCGTCCCGCCGAATGGGCCGAATTCACTTTCGCTTAATCCTCCCTCCATCTCCGCATCTTTTCCATTCCTGAAGATTCGCCGCTATCTCGATTCCACTCAAACCGTTCGCCTCGGCGCGCAACAAACCGACAGCAGCATTCGCCGCCTCCAAGGCGAACTCTACGGCAAACTGACCGTGACTGACGCTGTAGATATTCGCCGCATTACCATTTACCCCACCTGTTGGTGTAGACCCATTTTCGCTTCATTTCGAATTTCACCTCTGTAAAACTTGGAGCCGCATTCCCACCGGTCTTCGAACCAATTCACGGAGAACGGGTGACCGAACCAAACAGTCTTCGAACTCTCGGAATCACTTACAGCACTCCCCTCCTGTTCGTAGTCCCACGATTAACCTTGTTCAGTCTCAACCTACTTCGAATCAGCGGCGCACCAAAGTGCGGTGCTTGGGCTTTTCGGCAAAAAATTCCTGGGTAGTGCGACGCAGCAACTCCTGCTGTTCCTCGAAGCTTAAACTACGCAACTTGCGACCGGTGGCTACGCGCCAACGACGCGAGGCCGCTACGGCATCAAAGGTCTTTTTCTTCGTCATGGCCATGGATTAGGAAAGTTGGCGCTACGATGCGAATCGGCGAGTAACCTTGCAAGAGATTCACCGCGTTGAATCCGGCCTCCCGCCGATCGTTGGCCAGATGCTTAAAGTTCCAGCTCACGAGGTATTCGATTCGGGCCACCGTGCAAATCGCCACATGCCGCGCGTCATCGTCGTAATCGGGCGGCACTACCTTCTGGGCCAGATACGCTTGCGCTAGTTCCTCGGCCTCGGACGTGCGTTCCAGCACATCGGTCGGATCAAAAGTCGCGCGCATCAGTTCGCGCATACGCATCGGTGCTCCGGCGATCTCTTGGAGAACCAGTTGTGAAGTTATAAACTGGAAACGACCGGCCCCACGAAGCCGCCACAGGGCACGGATATCATCTCTAAATTCGGTGTC
>CAXBOL010000141.1:0-8757 GCA_963977295.1 uncultured Opitutaceae bacterium | reverse complement strand
CCCCACGTAGGAGCGAGCTTGCTCGCGATAGCGTCTACCAAACCGCCGTCCACTGCGCCCCAACTCCACCGTGTTCATCGCGCGCAAGCGCCCTCCTACAAGGATACTCACTCTCAATTTCGTTTTGAACTCAACCAATCGGGCAATTCATCGCCCGCAGTAAATTCTCCCCACCTAAACCACTTCCGTTCCGCTTCGCCCAACTTGAACCAAGGCCAACGCGACTCATCCGCAGCGACCAAACCCGCCCGAATCGGATTATTCGCAATATAGCGCACAATCGGACCCAATTTGACTTCGGGTCGGATACGATGATCGAAGTATCCCCGTTCCCACTTCAGTCCCACGTCCTTCAATACCGTATGGGTCTTGGCCTTAAACCGGGCAACCCCTTGTGGGAGGGACAGGTTTTGACCAAGCACAATCAACCCGTGCACATGGTCCGGCATGATCGTAATCGCACGCATTCTCCAAATCGAATCATGTTCCATCGCTTCGGCTGCCTAAGTCACGGCCCGCCCAACCGAATAGGTCGTCAAACCACATCGGCGTTGATCCGTGCAAAACGTCAAAAAATAACTCGCCCCCGGAATCGAAACACGTCCGCGACGTAGAGCCGCATGCCCTTTTGATTCGTCACGTGGCATAGAAAGAAGTGATGCACACCGCGCAATCGCACGCAAGCCGTCGCGGAGCCCCCTGTAGGAGCGAGCTTGCTCGCGATCCCGTCTGCCCCACCGCCGTCTACCACGCCACCGCATTTATCGCGCGCAAGCGCGCTCCTACATCAAGCTTTTTGCGACAGAGGAGGGCACACGCGCGGGATGCGCTCAACCCCTCAACCCGTCTACACCAACACCAACGTCCCATCGCGCACGGTGAACTTCACCGTGTCGCCTTCTTTGATTTCGCCGGCAATCAAGCTACGCGCCAGGCGCGTTTCGAGTTGGCGTTGCAGGAAACGCTTCAACGGCCGCGCGCCGAAGATCGGATCGTAGCCTTTCTCCGCTGCCCAGGTGCGCGCGATCGCGTCGAGCTCGACCGTCACACGACGCTCCTTGAGGCGCTTGTTCAAATCCACCATCAGCAGGTCCACGATCTTGGTGATTTCTTCCAAGGTCAGCGGTTTGAAGAGAATCGTTTCGTCCACGCGATTGAGAAACTCCGGACGGAACGCCGCCCGCAATTCCGTCATCACCGACTCACGCACGCTTTCCGAAATCGTATCGCCCGACACGCGTTCCAACAAATGACGACTGCCGAGGTTGGACGTCATGATGATGATCGTATTCTTAAAATCGATGGTGCGGCCTTGGCTATCCGTGATCCGGCCATCGTCGAGCACTTGTAAGAGCACATTGAATACGTCGGGATGCGCCTTCTCGATTTCGTCGAACAACACCACCGCGTAGGGTTTCCGCCGCACGGCTTCGGTCAACTGACCGCCTTCATCGTAACCCACGTAACCGGGGGGCGCCCCGATCAAGCGCGCGACACTGTGCTTCTCCATGTATTCCGACATGTCGAGCCGCACCATGGCCGCTTCGCTGTCGAACAACGTTTCGGCCAGTGTCTTCGCGAGCTCGGTCTTACCCACGCCCGTGGGTCCCAGAAACAAGAACGAACCGACCGGCCGACGCGGGTCTTTGATCCCGGCCCGGGCCCGTAGGATCGCCTCCGTCACCAGCGTGACGGCTTCGTCCTGACCGATCACGCGCTCGTGCAACGTGCCGTCGAGGCGGAGGAGCTTTTCGACTTCGCCTTCGACCAAACGCGTCACCGGCACGCCGCTCCACTTGGAGACGATCGTCGCGATTTCTTCGGCCGAGACTTCTTCTTTGAAGAGTTCCGACTCAGCCGAAAGTGCTTCCATTTTTTTCAACTCGGCCTCGAGTTGCGGCAGGCGTCCGTGACGCAGTTCGGCAAGTTTGTTGAGATCGTAGGCGCGCTCCGCCTGCTCCATCTCACGTCGCAACGCTTCGAGCTCTTCCCTCACTTTGCGCACGCGATCGATGGCCGCTTTTTCTTTGTCCCACTTGCCGCGCAAGGCGACCGTCTGCGAACGCGTGTCGGCGAGCTCGCTTTGCAAAAATTTCAGGCGTTGACGCGACGCATCATCCTTTTCGAGCTTCAGCGACGCTTCTTCGATCTCGAGCTGCAAGGTGCGGCGACTGAGCGCGTCGAGTTCCTGCGGCATGGAGTCCATTTCCGTGCGAATCATCGCGCAGGCTTCGTCGACCAAATCAATTGCTTTGTCGGGCAGGAAACGGTCGGAAATATAACGATCCGACAAGGTCGCCGCAGCGACGAGCGCACCATCTTGGATGCGCACGCCATGGTGCAGTTCGTAGCGTTCGCGCAAACCGCGCAGAATTGAGATCGCGTCCTCCACCGACGGCGGTTGCACCACCACGGGTTGGAAACGGCGTTCCAACGCGGCATCCTTCTCGATGTGTTTGCGATACTCGTCGAGCGTCGTCGCGCCGATACAGTGCAACTCACCGCGCGCCAACATGGGCTTGAGTAAATTGCCTGCATCCATGGCGCCTTCGGACTTGCCCGCGCCCACGATGGTGTGGAGTTCGTCGATAAAGAGAATGATACGGCCTTCGCTGGCCTTCACCTCCGCCAGCACGGCTTTGAGACGCTCTTCGAATTCACCCCGGTATTTAGCCCCGGCCACGAGCGCGCCCATATCGAGCGCGAAGAGCGTGCGGTCCTTGAGTCCTTCGGGCACATCACCGCGCACAATGCGTTGGGCGAGCCCTTCGACGATCGCGGTCTTGCCGACGCCAGGTTCACCGATGAGGACGGGATTGTTTTTCGTTTTGCGGGACAGGATACGCACGGTGCGGCGGATCTCATCGTCGCGACCAATCACCGGATCCAGTTTTCCTTCCTTGGCCATCGCCACCAGATCGGTGCCGTATTTTTTCAACGCATTATAAGTCGCTTCGGGATTGTCGGTGGTCACGCGTTGCGCGCCACGGAGGGACTGCAGCGCTTTGAGCACCCGAGCCCGGTCGAGTCCGAATGACTTGACCAGTTTGCCCATCGCTTCGGGTTTTCCAACTTCGACGATGCCCATGAACAAATGCTCGGTCGAGATGAACTCATCCTGGAGTTGTTTCGCCTCTTTTTCGGCCTGAGTGAGGACGGCATTCAGCGCCTGCGTGACCAAAACCTTGGACGAATCCACACTCCCGCTCACGGAGGGCAACCGGTCGAGCTCACGCTGGTTGGCCAGCTGCAAAGCGCTGACGGTGAGGTCCAATTTCTCCACCAATGCCGGCACGATCCCCTGTTCTTGCGCCAGCAAGGCGTGCAGCAAATGCCCCGTGTCCACCTCGTGGTGGCCCCGGCGGCGTGCCTCGGCTTGCGCATCCGTGATAGCTTGCCGCGACATTTGGGTGAGTTTGTTCATATCCATGATTCTCCTCCTTGCATGACTCATTCCACCCCTTCCTCGGGGGGAGGCCCGGAGTCAACTGCGCCACCGTTGGGACATTTCGCATCGCGCTGTGTCTTCTCGGCGCAATCGCCTCGGGGCTCGTTCATTTTAAATAAGACCATAGCCGTGAACCGGAAAGAAGCGACCCGGCTTCAGGGCATCGAAATTTATGGTTGTGTTGTGGCCGGGGTCGCTGACCCCGGGGCAGGCTGACAGCGCAAACCGGGGCAACGACCCCGGTTACAGAATTTCGAAAAATGCACTAGTTGTTCAATTCGTAAACTTCGATGATGGCCACCCCGGGCACGGCCGGCTGGACTGGAACCCCAGTGAGATCCTCAAAAGGTTTCACAAAGACGGTATAGAGCCCGGGTGGCATCTCGATGACGACCCCGGGTTCGGTCGGGCTCATGTCCGCAATCCCCACGGCTTGCGCGGCTTCAAATACGTCCTGCTCAGAAACGCGATCCACCACGCCTCGACGCACGATCGGAATCGCATCGCGGTTGGTGCCGTCGATGTCGGCCGACGGTGAATCCCAGTCGTCGTTAAAGTAGATCAACTGCGCTTGATCGTTGTAGATCTCGATCGTCGGATCGTTCATGACCGCGTCAGCCGGTAGCCCGTAATTCACCAACGACGGCCCGCGCACGCGGATGAACATCTTCTTCGGCATCGTCGCGCTCCCTGCGTCGGCCTGCACCACAAACCCAGCGATAATCGGCGTTTCCGCCGATGCGTAAGCCCGGGTAGACAGATTGATCACCCGCGATTCGGCACCGCCGTCCACTTCGTAGGCCTCGATCAACGCGATGCCTTGCGCGCCGTTGGCCCCCGTGACTTCCGCCGTGTAGGACCCCGGGCTCAAATCGAGCACCAACGCCGCGTCTCTACTGCCGTTGGCAAAGGTAAACGCCCCAACCTGTTGTCCGGCGGCAGCGACCGCGGCACCGTTGGTGGCCGGCAAATTCCAATCATTGTTTTCACCCGCAAGCCCGACTCCGATCTCGTTTACGCGCAGCACCGAGTCGGTCAACGCCCCTGGCACATTGAACGGCGCCGCGCCGATCGAAGGTCCCGGCGCTCGCACCATAACTCGCTTGTTGCCCGGCCCCTGCACCACGAATCCGCCCGTTAATGTTTGATAGCCAGACCCCACGAAGGCGCGCGTGGAAACATTGGTCAATTTGCCGGCATTGGATGCCGACAGCGACAAGCGATACCCCGCCACCTGAAACGCCGTGCGCTCGATCGTGCGAACATTATCTGCCGAGTTCATCCCCGGGTCCTCGGCCACGCCGAACACCACCGGTTGTGCGAACGTACGAACCACTCCGCTGGAGTTGTAGGTCGTGATCTCCGTGTTCGGACTGGAAAAATACGGGATTCGAGTGCCCGGCGAATAAGCCATGATTGAACGGATTTGGCGGTCGACCCCACTCGTATCTCGCGCGGTCACCCGGTAACCGTAGCTGTGCACAAATGAACCGTGATAACCGGCCGATGGACTGGGACTCGCCGCAAACGCCTCCTCTCTCGCATGAGCACAGCCAAAGTTGTGACCCAGCTCGTGGGTGAGCAGTGTCGAGTCGCTGAAACTCGCAAAGTTCACCACCGAAAATGAGTAATACGGTTCAATGTAGTTCCCCAATTCGTTCAGCACATAAGCAATCCCGGAACTCGAAGGATCAGTTCGCCGCTGCACGAGCGTCACCATGTCGGCACCCACTGCGTCCCGCCGCGCGTGCACCTCATCCATCACCCCATCGGTAATGCCCGCCAACCGCTCCAGCATCGTGCTTTGCCACCCGCTCGAGCCCGTGCTGGTATCATCCCCCGCATAGACAACCTCCATCGTGTCCGCCAGACGGATACGGGTGGTCAGTCCGCTGTTGGCGAAGTCCGAGTTCGTTTTAATGACCGCCAGATCAATCTCGGCCAAAATATTATCGGTGCCCCCCAGCGCTGCTCGTGCCGCGGAGGTGTAAGCTACGAGTAGATCGACATCCGCATCGCCCGCTTGCCCGGCAGCCTCCGCCTGGGGCAACCGGCTGGCTCCCGAATCCGAAACGGCCGACGACTCGGCCGGAGCGATGGCCTGGTCGGCCCCGCAATCCGGCACCAACGCCGGATCGACTGCATACATCTGCATCACCGGGCCTTCCGAGGTCGCGATCGTGCGCAACTTAATTTCGCCCGGCGCCACGCCTTCGATCGACGCCGAAAGTTGTCCCCGCACATAGGCGACCATCACGCGACTCCCGACCACGCCTTCCACTTCGCCCGCGCCGGCGTAACGATCCGGTCCGGTCGTCTGGGTCGACCGCAAAACCACGCCCAAGCGACGTCCATCGGGCAAGGGCATGACGACGCGACTCGGCGTGGGTTGGGCAAAAATCGACCGCTTGCCACGCCACATCTGTTCCTGCGATTGCACGTAGTGGAATTGGTGGGCCGGAGCCGCCACGTTCGCCTCGATCTCATCAGCCACTGCCGGACGCGCCACAACCTCCCACAAATCACGACCTCGCGCCGCGCCCGCCACGGTGGACGAATTCCCGGCCCCGCCCGCCGCCGAAGAATCCGCCTCAACTTCCGCCGCACCATCGAACTTCTCAGTGACCGCCGTTTTGTCCTGATTCACATGCGATCGCCCCCCGTCGGCACTCGGCCAATTTGAACCTACGATTCCCAAAGTGCCCAAAACCGCCATAGCGGAGAGCAATCGACGGAGTCGAGGGCGAGAATTGAGGGAGGATTGGTTCATTTACGGCATCCACGACGGATGTCGTAGCTGAAAATTGCGACCCATGACCCGACCTGCAAGTTCCCTGAACTTGTCCCCGGCATCCCCAAGGATTCGATGTCACACAAAGTTCCGCTGTCCGCGGTCGGATGGTGGACGTTACTGGACTCGAACCAGTGACCTCTTCCGTGTGAAGGAAGCGCGCTACCAAACTGAGACTAAACGTCCGTCTCCAACTTCAAGCGAAGGTCGGGCAACGTGAACAACCCTGCGGCTCAAATCAATCTCTCTTTTTCAACCTTTTTCATCATCACCCGGACCACCCAAGGCTTGTTGCACCACACTTAAAAGCCGCGACGCCGAAAAGGGCTTCTTCATCACATAGTCGCCCAAACTCCGATAGGTCTGCAGACTTTCGTCCGGCGCATTCGCATCAGACAGCACCCCGGAGCTCAACACGATGGGGACCTGGGGACGAAGGCCTTTCACCACCTCCGCCACTTTTCCGCCATTCACTCGCGGCATGAGCAGATCCAACACCACCACATCATAACGATCAGGATCGGCGCCGAATTTGTCGATCGCTTCCTGCCCGTCGACCGCCTCCTCGACGGTAAACCCGCAATCTTCCAGCGTCAGAGCCATGATCATCCGCACTGGCTCCTCATCATCGACTATGAGCACAACCCGGCCCGTTCCATCCGGTCGAACTGTGCCCGCTGCAGTCGGGGCCTCGACCTCATCCAGTTGGCAAACCGGCAAATAAAGGTGAAACTGGGTGCCCTTGCCGACGACCGAATTCAGATCAATCGCGCCTTCGTGGCCCCGCACAATCCCGTGCACCGACGAAAGCCCGAGCCCCGTGCCCCGCCCCCGCGGTTTGGTGGTAAAAAACGGATCAAAGATGCGATCCACAATTTCACTCGGAATTCCCGTGCCCGTGTCACCGATCTCGAATTCGACATAATTACCGGGCTTCAGCCGCAACCCGGAACGAGTCACCACCTCTTTTACGATCGAGGTTTCCTTCACTTTCATGGACAACTCACCGCCCTCAGGCATGGCGTCCCGCGCGTTGACGGCTAGATTGATCAATACTTGGTGAATTTGGGTCACGTCCGCCATCACCCGTCTCACGTTCTCGCCGTATTCCGTCGTGATCTCGATCCCCGGCGGCAACGTTTCGGTTAAGAAAGAAACGACCTCCTTGATCAAACTTACGGGGTTCAAGGGTGCTCGTTCACCGTCGACCCCGCGCGCAAAGGTAAGCACCTGTCGCACGATTCCGGCCCCTCGCTCCGCCGATTTGATTAACATCTCCAGGCGATCAATATCTGTCTGCTTGGTGCTCCGCATCTTGAACAACTCGAGCCCCATCATAATGGGTGAAAGCACGTTGTTCAGGTCGTGGGAAAGTCCCCCGGCGAGCATACCAATGCTCTCCATGCGTTGAGCACGGGTATATTGCTCCTCCAGAAACCGCTGTTCGGTGATGTCGCGCTTAATCGCAACATACTGAGTGATACTGCGTGATTCGCTCAAGACCGGCGCAATGACCATGCTTTCCCAGTAAGTGGTCCCATCCTTGCGACGATTCTCCAATTCGCCGGACCACGCTTCCCCGTTGCTCACCGTTTCCCACAGTTTCTGGTAAAACGTATCGTCTTGCCGTCCGGACTTCAGCAGGTTGGTCGACTTCCCCACCACTTCTCCCGGGCCGTAACCCGTCATCGCAGAAAAGGCCGGATTGACCCATTCGATCGTGCCCGCGGGATCCGTGATCACGACTGCACTCGGCACGGCCTCCAGCGCGCGTTGCAGCAAACGGTAGCGATCTATCGTGCTACGATGCATCGCCACTTCCGCTTCCAATTTGGCATTGAGACTTTTCTGCTGTGACAAATGTTGTTCCACCGCCAACGCCGCATCTCGCTCGACCTTTTCATCACCAAAGGCGAACAACAACCAGTGCTCGTCGGCATGCTTAAACGGCACAAACGAGCCCACTAAGGCAACCGACCGGCCATACGTCGTTTCGAACTCAACATCGACCGAAACCGTGAGGTTCTCGTCGAGGGCTTGCTGGGCCAATGTGATCAACCCCGATTTCCGCCACGACTCGGTTTGATTGAAATTCATCGCTTCCAGTTGCTCGATCGAGCCGCCCGTGATCTTCGCGGCGGCTGGATTAGCGATGATCGCCTGCCCATCGGCCCGGTAACTAATCAACCCGGTGCCCGCATGATGAAACATCGCGTTGACCATTTCCAGCGTATCCTTCGCCTCCGCCTCGGCGGCGCGGGCTGCGGTCACATCCGTGGCGAAGGTCGTCGCCACGCGTAGACCGTCGGGTAATTCCCCCGTGATGGCCGTGCCGCAGGTCCAATGCCTTATTTCCCCTTCGGCGGTTCGAACCTCACAATTGAACTGGCGCGACAACGTCCCTCCGTCGGAATCAAACGTGCGATCAAAATGCTGCCGCACTGAAACTGCGCCGTCCGGAAAAGCTCTGAAAATCCAATCATCAATCGTCTTCAGTTCCGCCGTGGAATAACCAGTG
>CAXBOL010000140.1:0-8834 GCA_963977295.1 uncultured Opitutaceae bacterium | reverse complement strand
AAGGCGGCCGGCGCGGAGATGATCGATTTGGTCAGGAGGTGGGTGGCAAATTGGATGCGCGAGGCGGGGTCACTGCCTCCGAGGAGTTCGATGTAAACGACCATTACCCCACCGGCGATTGTGGCCATACCGCCAATCATGATGGCGAGCAGTTCCGAGCGGGTCATTTTGTCGAGGTAGGGTTTTACCAGCAACGGGGCTTCGGTTTGTCCCACGAAGATATTGGCCGAGGCCGACATACTTTCGGCCCCACTTAACCGCATGGTTTTCGACATGATCCAGGCGAATCCGTAGACGATGCGTTGCAGAATGCCAAAGTAGTAGAGCATCGCGGTGATCGCGGCGAAGAAGATGATGGTGGGCAGAATCGTGATCGCAAATGCGGGGGCAAAGGTGCCGATATTGACCGCCTCGCCGCTGGCTGGATTGGTGGCGTTGAGCAACACCCCTTCGCCGCCGGAGGGGATTTGGGTCAGCCAGCCAAAGACCAGCCCGGTGCCCTCCTTGGTGAAGTCGGTGACTTTGACAAAGAAGCTGCTCACAAACTCAAATAAAGTGCGGATCGGCCCCACTTTCAGCACCAGCACAGCGATGATTAATTGGAGGATCAGGCCGGTGCGAACGAGCTTCCAATCGATGGCGCGACGGTTGGAGCTAAACGCGTAGGCGATGCCGATGAAGGCTGCGACGCCAATCACGGCGCGAACGATGATAATGAGAGTGTCCATGGAAGTTAGGCGTTACGCCCCAGCAAGAGCCGTGCTGAAGAACGTGGGATCAAGCGGCGGAAAGGGGATGTTTCGCACAGAAGTCAATTTACAGGAGAGAACAGAGAAAACAGAGCGGAGTTGAGGCGAACGGCTCGAATCGCAAATTTAACCGCGGCGAAGGCCCGGTCACACATTTGCTCCGGGAAGCATCAGTCGAGAGACTCCGTCCGTCAGTTTTCCGACATTGAAATTGATCAAGAGACCCAGAGGAACGTCCACTAACTTCATGTAAGTGAGCAATTGCGCTTTGTGAATCGGAAGAATTTTTTCGACGGCCTTGGCCTCAATGAGCAGGCACTGTTCGACCAAGACATCGAATCGAAGGGGTTCTTCACGAACGAATTCTTTGTAGCGTATAAGGACTTTTTGTTGGTTGGTGATTTCAAGATTTCTGAGAGAAAGTTCCTGCATCAGGCACCATTCGTAGATGGGCTCATTGAGGCCAGGGCCCATTTCGTTGTGAACCTCGATAGCGCCGGCAATCACGGTGCCGGTCAAACTGGAGGCGTGGTCGAATTTGGGGTGCATGGTCCGGCTCTGTTCTCTCTGTTTTCTCCTGTAAAAATGTCTTCTGAAATAGGTGGGTAACTTTCCTGAGCTTGCGGTGGATGAAGGGGGCGGCGAGAACGATTTACGTTATGACGATTGAAGAACGACTCGAAAAGCACTTGGGCTGCACGCCGGACGTGGCCGCCGCAAATTGGGTCGCTCCGACCGCGACCGTGGTGGGCGATGTGGTGCTAGGCCCCCAATCAAGCGTGTTCTACGGCGCGGTCCTGCGGGGCGACATTGCGCGGATTCGCGTGGGGGAAGGCTCCAATATTCAAGATAACTGTGTGGTGCATTTGGCCGATGATCTGGATGCGATCATTGGCAAATGGGTCACAGTCGGCCATGCCGCGATTATCCACGCCTGCACGATTGAAGATGAGTGCTTGATCGGCATGAATGCGACGATTCTGGATGGGGCGGTGATCGGAGCCCGCAGCTTGATTGCGGCGGGCGCGGTGGTGACCCCTCGCACGGTGATTCCGCCCGGTTCGATGGTGGTAGGCACGCCGGGTAAAGTTTTGCGGACTTTGACGGAAAAAGAGCAGGCCGGACTCAAAAATTGGGCGGAAAAATACGTCGCAGTCTCGGCGGCGTTCGCGCGGCGGGACGCCACGGGTTAAGCCTCTGAACTGCGGTTCGTCACACTGCGGGCCCAGAGGCAAACCGGAGTTGCACAGAGATTCAGGGAAGAAACTAAGCCGTTACCATGCAGTAGGAAAACCCAAGGAGGAGAGGAGCGATGCGTGCTTGCACGCGATGAATGCGGCCGAGAAGCAAAATGAACTGGTTTGTTTTTAACCACGTCTATGAACAAAGTGAATGGCCTGACATGAACACGAAAGGCTCCGTCCCGCAGGGCGGGACTACGCACTGAAACATTTTTCATTGGATAGAACTGGAAAGATTCCGAAGAGAAACCACCAAGTGACTCTAAATTGGGGGGGCGAATTTCTGCCATGAGTAGCGGCGAACAGACAGCCCACTGTTTGGTGGATTCTAACTCATTCCATTTTGAATTGGATTTCATTCGTGTCTATTCGTGGTGGTATGAGTCCAATCCGAACAATAAATTTGTTATGCGAAGCGACGGACAGCAGTATGGAAGCAACTCGTGGGTGCGCATGCTAGGAACACCCGTGAGCGGCAACTGGAGACGCTCGATACCTGTTCATTCGTGGTTCAATTGCATGGACCCGGCCAAGGAGAATGTATCTTCACCCCGAAAAGGAAAGTTGCTCACCCAAAAATTGATCTCGTAACGATCGCGCGGTAAACTCGGTGCAATCCTCCTTGATCTCAGTGACCAACTTCGACGCCGGATATTGGCTAAAGTAGGCCGAAGCAGGACTGCGGGGAGAGAGCGAAGAAGCTTATCTCAAAAGCGAGGTGTTGGGTTGCGGTGATCGCTGCGCGCACTACTGCTTCGGCATGATGAAATCGTTTCTTTTAGCAGGAGTTGCTTGGGCCGGATTGGTGACGTTTTCCTATGCGGCCGAATGGGTGGTGGAAGATCCGCGTTACGCGCCCGTGCTGGAGGGTAAGGGCATAATGAGCGAATCCGAACGGTTGGGCCTTTTGTTGGAAATCGATTTTGCGGCCTTTCTTGACGAAAATCCCACCTATGCCGCGACTAGCGGGTATGCTGAATATGCGGGGCGCTGGGACGATGATTCGGCCGAGGGGGTGGAACGAGGCAACGCACGTCGCCGCTCAAAACTGGCCGCCATCGAATCGATTGATCGGGCCCAGTTACCCGAACCCGATCGGCTCAATTTCGATTTATTCTTACGGCAGGCCCGCGAGCAGGCGGAGCTGTTGCAGTTTCCCACCCATGTGCAACGCATCAATCAACGGGGCGGAGTGCAGCAGGGGGCGGCGAGCACTTTGAAGAGTCTGCCCAATCGGTCGGTCGCGAATCTGGAGGCCCAAGTGTCGCTCTTGCGGGGGTTACCCGAACGGATCGATCAACAGATCGCGCTGCTGCGGGAAGGTATCCAACTGGGCGTGGTGCCGCCCGCGATCACTTTGCGTGATGTGCCGCAGCAAGTGCGTAATATGATGATTGATACGCCGAAGGATAACCCGCTCCTGCAGGGATTCTACGACCTGCCGGCTTCGGTGCCGTTGGAGCAAGGGGAACTGCTGCGGCAGGAAGCAATTGAGATCTATCAGCAAGAAATCCGACCCAAGTGGTCAGAGATGGAGGCCTTTTTGGTGCAGGAGTATCTGCCCGCGGCACCGGAAAGTATCTCGGCGAGTGATCGGCCCAACGGCGCGGCGTGGTATCAATTTGAGGTCAAGCAACGCACGACGCTGGATTTGACGCCGGAGGAGATTCACGAAATCGGCCTCAAAGAAGTCGCACGGATTCGAGGGGAAATGGAACGGGTCAAGGAATGGGCTGGGTTTGACGGATCACTGGAAGAGTTTTTCACCTTTCTTCGCACCGATCCCCAGTTTTATCACACCAAATCGGAAGCCTTGCTCGCGGAGTATCGCGACATCGCGAAGCGGGCGGATTTGGAAATGCCCAAACTGTTCGGGTTGTTGCCGCGCACGCCTTACGGGGTGACGGAGATTCCGTCCTACGCCGCCAAGTCGCAGACCACGGCGTATTACATGCGGGGATCATTGGCGGCAGGTCGGTCCGGCCAGTTTTTCGCCAACACCTACGCGTTGGACACGCGGCCACGATGGGAAATGGAAGCGCTCACTCTGCACGAAGCGGTGCCGGGACATCATCATCAGATCGCGATCCAGCAAGAGATCGAAGACATGCCGAGTTTCCGCAAAATGGGCCTGACTTTGACCGGATACACCGAGGGATGGGGACTCTATGCGGAAAGCTTGGGCGAGGAAATGGGGTTCTATCAGGATCCTTATGCAAAATTTGGCCAACTCACCTACGAAATGTGGCGAGCGATTCGGCTGGTCGTCGATACGGGCATGCACGCCAAGGGGTGGTCGCGGCAGCAGGCGATCGATTACTTCGCGGCCAACGCGGGAAAATCGGAGCACGACATCGTGGTTGAAATCGACCGTTACATCGTGTGGCCCGGGCAGGCGCTGGCCTACAAACTGGGCGAGTTGAAATTCAAGGAGTTGAAGGCTCGGGCGGCGGAAGCGCTGGGGGAAAAGTTTGATATTCGTGCCTTCCACGACGAAGTCCTGCGCCGGGGGCCGTTGCCGCTGATGGTGTTGGATGGTTATGTGAACGACTGGATCGCGGAGCAGTTGTGAGAAGAGGGGAATCACCGTCAGCTCGCGTTTTTTTAACCACAGAGTCACACAGATAGACACAGATTCCGAATTCCTATTTTGGAGTTTGAGGGCGTAGCGGTAGCGGACTCATCTGGCTTCACCTTTGATCAAAAAACAGGGTGCGGAGAATTTCACAAAAAACTTTGTAAGGGGTCGGGGTCGGGCGGTTACCAACTTAGTGAACCGATGATTTCGAACCATCCACACGAACAACGCTTCGCCGCTTGGCTGGAGGCTCACGGCGCGATTCCGCGCCAGTTGAGCCGAGCCTATGCGCCCGAGCCGGCCGACGAGGCGGACTTACATCAAGAGATGCTGGTGCAGCTTTGGCGATCGTTGCCGCGCTACCGCGCTCAGGCCAAACCGTCCACTTGGATCTACCGGGTGTGTCTTAACACGGGGCTCACTTGGCGTCGCACCGAAGGGCGGCGGAAGGCGCGGGTGGTGGCGCAACCTGAACCGATCGAGACGGCTTCGACGTCCGAGATTGGTCCTGCGGATGCGCAGGAACAGCAAGATCTGATGGCGAAGCTGATGCACGCGATTCGCGGACTGCCGCCAGGGGATCGATCACTGGTGGTGTTGGCCCTGGATGGACTCAACTACCGTGAGATGGGCGAAATTACCGGGATGACGGAAAACCACGTGGGCGTCGCTCTCACTCGAGCCCGCAAGAAACTAGCTTTAGCATTGAAGGAGGTAAGCGATGAATTTTGAGGATCTACAACTTGCTTGGCAGCAGGAAGCGAAAGCAGCCCCCAAGCCCGTGATCGACGAAACATTAATTCGTGGCGTGCGGCTCCACAGTCGCAAATTCCAGCGGCGCATTTTCTGGCGCGATCTGCGAGAAGTCGCGGCGAGTTTTCTGGTGGCGTTTGTCTTTGGGCGCATTGCTTGGCAGGCACAAGTAGCCGGAAGTCCAGCCTGGCCCGCATGGATCGCGACCGCGTTGCCGCTTGGTGTCGCCGCGTTTTCCTGATTGATCGTTGGCGGGCTGCGCGGCGGCATGCACCTCAAGGCGAGGACGTTTTGGCCGAAATTGGTCGGGCTGCAGCGGCGGTGAAGCATCAGATCTGGCTGCTGCGAAATGTCTTCTGGTGGTATCTTCTGCCTCTGGCTTTGAGTGTGCTATTTCTCGCCCTGCAGTTGTTCCTCTACATGCCAACGAACCTGCCTTCCACTGTCGCGTTTTGGATTAAACTTGGTGTCAGCTTATTCGTAGTGGGACCCGCCTGGGCACTCAATTGGTGGATCTGGAAACTTAATCAAAAGGCGATTCGGGTGAACTTGGAACCGGAGTTGGCGGAGCTAGAGGCAAGGCGCCTTGAAATCACCGGAGAGTAGTCGGTCGGCTCGAGTTCAAACCTGATCAGAGGTATTTATGAAAACGAGGTTATTTATGTATCAAAAATTAAAATACACGGGCATGGTGGCCGCACTCGGATTGTCACTGACGTCGAATGCGACTCCGGCAATTGAGGTCGAGGGCCTGGAAAAAGCACTGCATGAGTGGGCGGGAGCTCGTCCTGGGGCCATTGTGGCGCTGGTGATCGACGGGCCGGGGCGGGGTTTTGTTGCTGCCGGCCAGTGGTCGAGTGACTCAGATAGATTGGCCGACGAAAACGTAGCGTTCGAAATCGGTTCTATCACCAAGGTGTTTACGTCGCTCCTCGCCGCCGATGCGGTTTCAGCGGGTGTGTTGCAGTGGGAGGATAGGGTCGCGGCTCCGTTTGATGGAAGCGCGATCACCTATGCGCAATTGTCAACGCATACGGCGGGGTTGCCTCGATTGCCCCGCGACTTTCCCACCGCCGGTTTGACGGATCCGTATGCCGGAATCGACCGTGCCGCTCTGATCAAGTCATGGCAGCTCGAGGCGGATGCGGGAGAAACGGGATCAAAGGCCTGGGCGTATTCGAATTTTGGCGCGGCCATTCTAGGGCAGAGTGTGGCTTCGGCCCGAGGCGGCAGTTATCGAGATGAACTGCAACATCGCGTGCTCGACCGACTCGGAATGGACCAAACGTGGCTGTCGGGTTTGAGCAACCCTGGTCCGCTTGAAGTGGCTCCCGGCCACAACGCCGAAGGGGTGGCGGCGGCGTGGCGATTCGACGCGTATGCTCCGGCGGGCGCACTGGTGAGCTCGGCCGCACAGATGGAGCGTTTCATGCGGGCGATGCTGGACCCGGAAGGCGCTGGACTGCCCCACGCGTGGCGTGAAACCATGCGCCCTCAAGTGCAACTCCCCGGCGCAGGAGCCCTAGGTTTCGGGTGGTTCATCGCTGAATTCGGCGGCACCCCGGTCTTTTGGCATGGGGGCGGCACGGGAGGCTATCGAAGTTTTGTTGGTGTGCAGCCGGGGACGGGACGAGGTATCGTGGTGATGGGCGCGCGAGACCAAGAGGTCGAAGGCATCGGGTTGGGTTGGTTCCAAGGCCTGCTCACCAGTGGCGATCCAGCCGCAGGGGCGGTGGATTTGAGTGACTACGTGGGCGATTATCCCGTGATGCCTTCGTTCATCGTCGCGATCACGGCGGTGGACGGGAAACTGCATTTACAGGGGACCCGTCAACCTCGGCTCGGTCTAGTGGCGGCGGGAGAAGATCGATTTAATCTTGAGGGGGTGACGGCGGCGGTGACGTTTGACCGGGACGAGTCGGGCGAAGTAGTTGGCTTGGTTCTGCACCAAAACGGAGCGGCTCTTCCGGCGAAACGATTTCCGTTGGGGAGTCAGCACCCCAGCCGGCGAAATATCGAAATGACGGCCGAGGAATTGGCGCCGCTGGTGGGAGAGTATGCGTTGGCTCCCACATTTAAGATTACGATTTCACGGCACGGCACGATGCTGTTTGCCCAAGCTACGGGGCAGCAGAAATTTCCGATCTTCGCTTCCACCGCCGATGTGTTTTTCTACGAAGTGGTTGAGGCGGAGATTCACTTTGAACGAAATACCGCAGGCGTGGTGACGGGATTGGTCCTGCACCAAGGAGGTCAGAAACTTCCGGGGGCGAAGTTAAGATGAGTCGGATCACGAGGCTTGAATATGCCGCATTGGCGCGCATGTTTTCGCCATGAAAATTGGCGTTCCTCGTGAAGTTAAAGATGGCGAAACGCGCGTCGCGATGACGCCCAATCTCTGCCGCCGGTGCGTTAAGCTCGGAGCAGAAGTGATCGTGGAAAAGGGGGCCGGTGATCGCACCGGCTTTCTCGATTCCGATTATCGCAAGGCCGGAGCGCGGATGGTTAACACGGCCGCCGAAGCTTGGGGCGAAGCGAATCTGGTGGTGAAAGTGAAGGAGCCGCAGGCGAGCGAGTTTAAGCACTTCCGCCCTGACCTGACATTGTTCACCTATCTGCACTTGGCCGCGTGTCCGGACCTGACCGCGGCGTTGGTCAAGAAAGGGGTGTTGGGCATCGCCTATGAGTCGGTCGAAGGTCGGGACGGATCGTTGCCCCTGCTCAAGCCCATGTCGCACATAGCGGGTCGGCTCTCGATCCAGACAGGAGCTTACTTTTTGCAAACGCAGAAGGGCGGGTCCGGGGTGCTGCTTGGAGGGATTCCCGGCACGATGCCAGGTCGCGTGGCGATCGTGGGGGCAGGTAACTCCGGCGCGCACGCCTGTCGCATGGCCGTGGGGATGGGCGCACGCGTGGCGGTGCTGGATTTGGATCCACGAAAACTCGAGATGTTGGACGATGAATATCGCGGCACGGTCGTGACCTTGATGGCGAATCCGGGGAATATCGAAATGGCGGTGGCCGATTGCGATTTACTCATTGGGGCGGTTTTGGTGCCGAATGCGAAGGCCCCCACCGTGGTTTCGACGGCCATGGTGAAAACCATGCGACCGGGGAGTGTGATCGTCGACATTGCGATCGACCAAGGTGGTTGCATCGCGACGATCGAGCCGACCTCGCACCGTAAACCGATTTTTGTGAAGCACGGAGTCGTGCACTATGCGGTGCCCAACATGCCGGCGCTGGTTGGTCGGACCTCGACGGTGGCCCTCACTCAGGCTACGGAGCCGTTGTTGGTGCAAATCGTGAGTGAAGGCATCGAAAAGGCTCTGGCTAACAATCCGGGCCTCGCCAAAGGCATCAACACGCAGGGCGGAAAAGTGGTGAATCACGCCGTGGCCAAGGCGCTGGGCTATGTGCGAAAGTGAACGAGAGCGGGCTGAGCGCAGCGCGCCGTTCAAAGGGAGGGACGGACCGCTGGGCCGTCCGCGCTGGGGATGAGCAGAAACTTTG
>CAXBOL010000139.1:0-8843 GCA_963977295.1 uncultured Opitutaceae bacterium | reverse complement strand
TTCAAAGCGGAGCAGCGGGCACTTCTCATTCTCGCCGCCGCCAATCCCGACGACCTCGAAATTCAATTTGATCTCGCCGATGTCGTATCTTGGCTGGGGTTTGCTGCCCAATACGATGGCGACTACGTCACTGCCCTCACACATTTCGAAGAGATGAAAATGCGGCTGGAGCAATTAATCATCCGCGAACCCAACGTGCTGCGTTGGCAACACAAACTTACCCAAAGCCTGCACTTTATCTCCGAAGTCCAGGCCATCACCTTCAACCTCTCCGAGGCGCTCACGACGATCACGCGCGCCGTAGAGATTCGCGACCAACTCGCGACGGCCGACCCCGCCAATCAGCTATGGTTGATCTCTCAACTCAGCATAAAGGTGCAACACGCACGGGTCCTCATCGCCATGGGGGAGACGGACGATGCGCAACAAATCCTGGAGCAAGCCCGACTTCAGCTTCAGGCGTTGGTTGCCGCCGAGCCCACGGCTCAAAAATACACGCGTATCCTAGCGGCCTCGTTAAGGCTTGAGGCCTCGTTGCGTTTCCCCACCGAAATCTCCATCGCCCAACAGCTCAACGATCGGGCCTTGACGCTCGGTGAGACTCTAGTCGAAACCGATCGCAGCGACCGGTGGTCAATTTATGAATACGCGCAGGCTCAACTCCTCGCCGGTTACCTTGCCACCGATCATGCTGATTTGATGCAAGTCCAGGCACATTGGCACGCCGCACTATCCGCCCTTCCCGCCGACTGGTCCGACTCTCATGACTGGCGTTTACTTGAACCTGGAATTCACGCTTTGCTGAAGCTTGACCGAACCACCGAATCACACCCGCTAGTCACTCGGTTACACCGCTTCGGATACCATTCCTTCGATCCTTTGGCGGCTTCTGTATTAGAAGCTGCTTTTCCGCCTCACGGCTCAACTCAAAACCCATAGACTCGATGAATACCGTTACCTACAGCGCCATAATCAATATCACCATCTCCGAATTCCAACCGACGACCGGCGGCATCGGAAACTCCATCACCGCTCAACTCTCCCCGCCCCAAGACATCTCCGCATCCCCGCTGCCGAACATGTTTCAAGGCGATGGCCAGAATCTCACCGTCGTGGTGCCCGAAGGCTTCACCGGTCAGGTTCAACTGAACCTCAACTTGGAGGATCCCAAATTCATCCTCATTGGCGTCGCGTTCACACCTTCATCAGGTCGGCTCGGTCGCACCGAATTCCCGGTCATCGCCAACAACCGTTCTGCCCACAAGAGTCTGCTTACGATCACCGATATCTGCGACCCCAACGAGAGTCCCATCAACTTCAACTACGGGATCGTCGTCCAGGAAGTCTCGTCCGGAGCGATCGGCATCATCGACCCTCGCGTGGAAACCGAAAACTAACCCGCCCTCAACATAGCCAACCGGCTTTCATCCCGTCGCGCCTTCTGGTCGACGGGATTTTTCTTCGCCTCATACTTCGCCGAGATTGTGATGCAACCGGCGCGTCAAGGTCGCCGCATCCAGCAAGGTGATGGATTTGCCGCTCACTTCGATCAATCCGTCATCGCGCAGGCGAGCCAACGTGCGCGACAGGGTTTCACTACTCGTTCCCAACTCAGCCGCCAGCACTCGCTTGGTCGCTGAAAGTTTGATGACTCCCGCAGGCGCGACACGACCCATCTTCACCAACCAGTTAAGCAGTCGCGTCTCCACGTCTTTCAAAGTCAGATCATCCAACATGCCGACCAACACCCGCAGGTGCGTGCTCATCGACCCCAACATCCGCATCGCTAAATCCGGGCGGCGGGCGATGAGTTGCAGAATCGGCTCCTTAGGTATCACCAACACCGAGCTGGCTTCCACCGCTCGAGCATTGGCGGGATAACCACGTTCCGAAGCCAATGCGGCCTCGGCCAGAGATTCGCCGGAACGGAAGACGTGAATGACTTGCTCCTTACCCGCCGCATTCACTCGGTGCACATTGATCGCACCCGCCTGCACTAGATAAAATCCGACCGACGGCTCGCCCTCCCGAAACAGGTTCTCGTCTTTGGCCAAGTTACGCAGTCGTGAGAACGCGGCAATCGTCATCAAATCCTCCTGCGACAAACCACTGAAAAGCTGGCAGCAACGCAGAGTGCTGATCAAGCCAGTGAGTTTGCGTTCAGGGCGAGGGGTAGACACCATCGTTCGACCAAATCACGAACCTCCGCACTAGTCGCGTTGGAAATTCACCACCCAACCACCGTCCGACCGCCGCTCAACTCGCACCCCAAATCCCTCACCTTTGAGCAATTCAATCAACGGTGCCGGCAAAAAAGGGGCGATAAGGGTGAGCACCTCGCCCGCTTTCAGCGCGTCCACCCGTTCCCGAATTGTGTTAAACGGATCCTCTCCGTTCGCCAGAATCGGCCGCACATCCAACGTAACTGTTTTCCATAAACTCATAAGGCGATGACAAACTACCAGCTGCAGTCCGCTTGGAGCCAGATCTTCTGCACGGATACACGACCAGATCCCGCTTCGGGCTTAAAATCCGCCCATTTCGCCGTCAGAGCCAACGCTTGGCTAATCTTCCGATTGAACACCAAATCAAATTCCGAACCGATGGGAGTCGCATTCCGTTCGCTCTCAAATTTGTGATAGACGGCGAGCAGCGAGATCTCACCCGGCAGCATGGTTTTGATCTTACCGTAAACATCATTCAATCCATCGCCGGGAGTTGCCAAAAACTGATCCGCCCACCCATTGAAGGCGTGCGCGGTCGCGAGCGGAGTCTTGAAGCCGATGCCACGATTCGTGCCGAGTGACTCGAGTCCGAATCCCACTTCGCCCCATGTTGCGGCCACTCCCATCTCGAAAGCAGAATACGCGTTCGAATAATTGACGGGACTATGACGGTAGTCGGATTGCCGCGCGGCCTCCAACCGATAGGTGAACTTCATCCCCTCATCCAGCGGCACGACCCCAACCCAGCTGACGCCCGAAGTGGCACACGAATTGGTCGCCGCATTGGTGAATTCCAACAGGTAGGTGTAGGCGGTCAACGTGCCACCTTTGATCAATGTGGTGCCGGCGTTGAAGCCGTGTGATTCCGAGTCCCAACTTCCTTGGGGATGATCGTGACCAAAGATTCGGTTGACTTGATTCAGGTAGAAGTAGGTCAGTTTTGTTTTCTCCCAACTCGTGTTAGTCAATACCACCGCATCAAAGGTCTGGTCATTTTGGCGCCACCCCACGTCTCCGATAAAGCGAGCGTTATTCAACACCAACCGCTGCCGACCCACAGTCGCCTTGGTCCCCATCGCATCAAAGGCCAACCAAGCTTGGTTCAGCTCGGTCGACTCCGGATCAGCGATCACTGCACGACCCGCGCCGCCGGGATTCAGGCCGGCTTGATTATAGCTGTTTCCATCCAAGGCGAAGACATTCTCGGCTTCCAGTCGGAGCGTCCATTGCTCGGTCAGTTTGGGCTGATAACCTAATCGGGTCCGCGCCGTTAAGGCGTCCGCAGATTGTAAATTCGATTGATCAACTCCCTCGTAACGCACGCGCAGGTTTAACGACAAGTCATGGTCTTTGAGCGTCTGCTTAAACGCGTCAGCTCCGCGGAGTCCGACCGTCGCAATCACGAAGCCCGCAACCACCCCTAAAAACAGTATTTTCATATTAGTATAATTTTCGGCGAATTTCCCAAGTGCTACTTACTTGCTCCCGCAACTTGCCGCAGCACGCGTTCGGCTTCGTCAGTGCTGCCCATCAACCCCATGCGTTGATGCACCACTTCTCCTTCAGCGTTGAGGATGGAAATAACATTGGAATGGGAGAACGACCCTCCCTCTTCTTGCTGATACTTGATCCCCAGCAGGGCCGCTAATTCACGCACTGCATCGTTATCCCCATGCAACAACTCCCATTGATCATCGAGTCGTCGACTATCGCGATACGTGGCTAACGCCGTCGGCGAATCTCGTTCCACATCAAATGAAACCAACACGAAGACTGGCGGATTCGCCAAATCGGCCGGCAATGCCGCACGGATCTGCTGCATGACGGTGACCAACATCGGACACGCGTGACTACACGAGGCGAAGAACATCGTCAGCACCACTGGGCGACCCCGTAGCGCAACGAGATCGAAGGGCTCATCGCGATCATTGGTGAAACTCACCTCGGTCTGATAAAGCGAATCCGGACTCAACGGGCCGGTATCCATCGCCACCGCACAGCAGTCATCGACCGGCTGGACGGGCTCGGCCCCGACCGCGCCCACGCTAAGAATGGCGCAGACGGCCGGTAGTAGTAACTTTTCAAAATTCATCGTCATTTCCTTTTCGCTACCGTCAATTCGTCGAGATCACGGGCGCAGCGAAACCCCAATGATAACGTAGTATTCTTGGCGGCCAGCGACGACCGCAGAGCCTGTCGCACAAAGGCTGGGTAGTCGGTCGCATCACTGGCGCCGATCGATCCCGAGCCACAAAATAAATTGCGATCCAACCCGGTATCGGCCCGGGATTCCCCCGTCACCATCGCCGTATTAAAATCATCTACCCACTCCCACACCAGCCCATGCAGACCGCTTACCCCCAGAGAGTTGGGCCGGGTTGAAGCGACACTCGGCAAGACCGCAGGCGTCGGCCGAGCCAACCAGTTGTAAAGCTCCTGCCGCATGACTTCGTCTTTCGCGCCGTCCTCTGCGATGTAGCCCGCAGACGCCGTGCGTTCCCACTCGGCCGTGGTCGGCAGTCGTTTGCCAGCCCACCGCGCATAGGCTCGAGCCGCAAACCACGACACCCGCACCACCGGTGCATCAAGGGGGGCCACGGGACCGGGCGCGAGGTCCCCCTCCCAGTTTTCCAAATAAGACGAGTCCGCAAACAATTTGCCAACCTGTGAACGACGCCAACGGGGTCGCTCGTTCACAAATTGTAAATACTGGGCATTCGTCACCGCATGCTCGTCCATCAAAAACGCGGCTACGGGAGTCGCTTTTGTTTCAAGCTTACTGCGGAGGAGCGGAACGTAAACTCCGGCCGGGACGACAACCATCCCCGCCGGAGATTCGGCCTGAAGCTGGCCCGCCCCCAGCATTCCCCATAGGATGGGTAGAACCCAAGCGTAACGGAATGTGAAGCGGCGGCGACTCATGTTAGTTACTTTCGTTGCGGATCGCTTTGACTTCGTCGGTGGTGAATACGTCACCTTCGTTACCCCACGAGTTGAAAGTGTAGGTCAGCACATCGGCGACTTGGCGATCCGTCAGCACCGCCTCCTGCGGAGGCATCGCGCTGTTGTAAGTCTTGCCATTCACCGTCACGGGACCAGCCAAGCCCTTTAGCACCGTGCGAATGGCACGATCGCGGTCAGCCAGCATGTAATCCGATTTCGCCAATGGCGGAAAAACCGCGGGCAAGCCGTTGCCGTCCAATTGGTGACAAGCAAAACAGAGGTTCATGTAAACCTGCTTGCCACGCTCCACCAGCACCTCTTTGCGGAGCTCCGCGATGGCTGGATTCGCACTGATTTCGGCTTCAATCTTGAGCTGAAGGGCTGCTTCACGTTTGGAAGAATCTGACCCCTCTTCGGATTGAGAACCGAGATAGACCGCATCGATTTCCTTTCCGGAATAGATCACTCGATTCTCCTCGCCCGTCACTTTGAGCATGCCCAACGCGCCTTTGTTAAACGCACGTGACAGCGAATGGTCGACCAGGATAAAGGTGCCGGGCACATCAACTTTGAATTCGACCATCACCGCACCACCCGACGGCACCATCGTAGTCTGGACGTTGGCGTTGGGCAGGCTGAGTCCAGCTTCTGGATACACCCGGTCGAATATCTCTCCAATGACATGGAAGGAGGAAGTGAGATTAGGGCCGCCCACGCCAAAGAAAAGCCGCACGGTTTCGCCCACTTCCGCGGTGATGGCTTTGTCCCCCACCAACGAACCGACCGAACCGTTGAACAATACGTAAGCCGGATGCTCATCGATTGATTTGCCCATATCGAAGGACTGCAACCCCTCCTCACCGTAACGTCCGGTGGTGTAAAACTCACCTTGCATGACGTAATATTCTTGGTCGACCGGAGGCAGCCCGTCCTCGGGCTCGACCAAGATCATGCCATACATGCCATTGGCGATGTGCATGGGCACGGGCGCGGTTGCGCAGTGGTAAACAAAGAGTCCCGGATTCAACGCCTTGAAGGTAAACCGCGAGGTATGACCCGGAGCCGTAAAGGTTGAGGCCGCTCCGCCGCCCGAACCCGTGACTGCGTGCAAATCGATATTATGCGGCAATTTTGAGGAGGGGTGATTGTGCAGATTGAACTCCACTACATCCCCTTGACGAATGCGGATGAATGAGCCCGGCACCGTGCCACCAAAACTCCAGAAGGTGTATTCCACCCCGTCGGCCAGTCGGCCGATTTGTTCGCGCACTTCCAGATTTACTACGACACGCGCAGCATGATGGCGTGAGATCGGGGGCGGCACAAACGGAGGAGATGTGAGAATCGCCTGTTCGATTGGAAGATCGAGAACCTCTTTCGGCAGAAGAACCGGCCCTTTCGCGTCGGCCGGACCTCCTTCCGCGAGTAGATTGGAAGCTCCAAGACCGACGCTGAGTGCGGTTAAAAGAGCGGATAAGAAACGAAAGGGTGCAGTCATGATTGAAGGTGGAGGGTTGAGTTGAATTGGTCTCAGCAACCTATCCGAACGCGGAGAGCTTCGCCTTGATGCAGATCAAGCATTCGCTAATTCCTCTCCCCTTGGTCGTCGTTTCATTCGGCCTTGGAGACCGCAACCTCCTCTCTGCGACCGGGTTGGGGATCGCTCGACATTCTCGGTGAAATTTCAGCCCACGATTGTGAGTTTAAATCGCCGTTTCACACTTGTTATCAATGAGTTATGGGGTTCTCTTCCGGGTCGTCCTGGAGTCTTTAGTTTGCCCTAAACTTGCCCGTTTCACGCCCCTTCCTCCTTTTTTCTGATGCCTCTTCTCGGTAAACCCCTTTTCGCCCCCATTGGACTCACGTCCCTGTTTTTCGCTCTCGTCGCCTCATTGCAGGCCGTCCCGACGCTCGACCCCCAACGTAACTTGCTTTCAGGTCCGCCCGAACTCCATCGCCTCGGTGAGGACATCCCCGGTATTGAGGCCGCCCTACTCCCGCATGGTCAATGGAGTCCATTTCCTCGTGCCGCTGATCGTGCGGCGTGGGAGGGGCTTGCTCCTGCCACTCGAACGTCCCTCATCACTCGCGGAGTTGAACAAATCGACCCACCGTGGACAGTGCTGCCGGCCACCCGTTTTTTAGACTATGTGCGTAACGGAGACCGGAGTTCCTACCAAACTTTACTCGCCGCCAAACGAAACCGACTCGTCGCACTCGTGCTGGCTGAGTGCGCCGAAGGCCAAGGGCGATTCCTCGACGCGATTGCCGACGGCCTTTGGGCCCACTACGAAGAATCGTTTTGGGGCTACCCCGCCCACGTCTTCATGCAACGTGCTGGAAGCGGACTGCCTGATGTCACGGAACCCACCGTCGATTTAGGCGTCAGTGAAGCGGCCGCGCTTCTCGCATGGGTGGACTACCTGCTGGGGCCCGAACTCGATTCCGTATCCCCTCTCCTGCGACAACGTCTGCGCTACGAAGTGGAACGTCGCTTTCTGGCCCCGTGTTTGGACCGCTCTGATTTCTGGTGGATGGGATGGGACACGCAGGGCCACCCCATCAACAACTGGAACCCGTGGATCGTCGCCAATTGGTTGTCTGCTGCCCTCGTCCTCGAAACCGACCCTCTCCGTCGGGCCAGACACGTGGAGAAAGCCCAACGCGTGTTGGATATTTTCATCAACCACTATCCAGCCGACGGCGGATGCGACGAGGGGCCTTCGTATTGGGGTCGCGCCGGCGCCAGCATGTTTGAAGCACTCGACTGGATGTATGGGGCTAGCGGCGGGCGCATCGATATTTTCGACCGGCCACTCATCGCCAAAATGGGGCGCTACATTCTCACCACCCATGTCGGCAACCAATGGTATATCAACTTCGCCGATGCCAACGCCCGCAGCGATCCCGACGGCCCACTCGTCTATCGCTACGGCAAGGCAACACAGGACACCGAGCTCGCATCCTTCGGCGTTTGGCTGAGTCGGTTCAACTCCGACCTCACGGCCATTCCCCGCGGCGGCTCCATCGGACGCATAATCCCCGCCCTGTTTCTGGCCGCGGAAATGGCGCAACAACCCGCCCTGGACCCGCTCCCGCTCGACGGCTGGCTCCCGGACCTACAACTCATGACCGCTCGCGACCGAGCCGGCACCACCGAGGGGCTCTACCTTACGGCCAAAGGCGGCCACAACGACGAATCGCACAACCACAACGACGTCGGCTCATTCATCGCTTACCTCGACGGCAATCCCCTCCTGATCGATGTCGGCCCCGAAGCCTACACCGCGAAAACCTTCAGTGCGCAACGCTACGAGATTTGGACAATGCGTTCCGCTTGGCACAATGCCCCCCTTGTCAATGGCTACGAACAAGCTGCCGGACGAGAATTTGCCGCCCAGGACGTGACCTACGAAGCCGACGCCCAGCAAGCGACGCTATCGCTGGATCTACGCGCCGCCTACCCCAAAGCCGCCGCGATCAAAACATGGCGACGCACCCTCTGCCTAAAGCGTGGCCAGGCACTGGAGCTCACCGATCACTACGAACTTACTGAAGCCAAGGCCCCCCAAGCCTTCCACTTCCTGACCAATCGTGCCGTGGACCTTAAAACTCCTGGCACCGTGCACCTCGGCGTATTTCCCGGCGATGCCTCGGGCCGTGGCGCTTCCCTCT
>CAXBOL010000138.1:0-8850 GCA_963977295.1 uncultured Opitutaceae bacterium | reverse complement strand
CACGAATAAACGTCACTACCGTTCCGTTTGAAGTCCGGTTGAGTTGGGTAGAAAAGAGATCGCTTTCTGAGGCGCAGCGTTAGCGACCTGTGCGCCGAAGCCTTGGCGAAGGTGTAAGCCATTCGTGTTCATGTCAGGCCATTCACTTCGTTCATAGACGTGGTTAAAAACTCCGGTGCTGCTCCGTTCCAAGTTTCTTCCCCGTTGTGGCCCGGCGTCCCGGGTCCAGGGCTTCTGTAGAGTCTGGTTTTTGGGCCGTTGGTATTGAGTGCGGGGCTCGATCTTGGGGAGAGAATTGCGGTTGAGTGGGGTCGCCTCTCCGTCTCTCCTATCGTCATGCAACGTCACCTCCGAGGTATTGGTCGCCTGCTCCCTCTTTTGATTCTGATGGCTCGGATCGCACAGCCAGCGGTTGGCGAAGTCGGAGCCGATCGAGCGGCGGAGGCGGGATTCACGTCCATCTTTGACGGGAAGTCACTCGCGGGCTGGTCGGGCGATCCAGTTTATTGGCGGGTGGAGGACGGGCACATATTGGGGGAGATTACGCCGGAGACGCTGGTGAAGCGGAATACGTTTCTCATTTGGGAAAAGGATCAGCCCGCTAATTTTGAGCTGAAGTTGGACTACCGAATTACCGCGCGCGGGAATAGCGGCGTCAACTATCGCAGCGCGCGCATGGATGATCATCCTTACGCGCTCACGGGATACCAGTCCGACATCGATGGGCAGAACCGGCACACCGGTTCAAACTACGAAGAACGAGGCCGCACGACGCTCGCTTACCGCGGCCAAAAAACAATCCTCCCGCCGCTGCAGGCTCCGTTGGAGGCAGACGGGTTGAAACGCTTCATCGAGAAAAACGCGTGGACCTTGGCGATTGTTGCCGGTTCACTGGGTGACAAGGATGCGCTCGCTACGCACGTGCACGATGGCGATTGGAACGAGGTTCACGTCATTGCCGACGGCCACCAACTCCAGCACTTCGTCAACGGCGTCCTGATGAGCGAGGTCACCGACTACGATCCGCTTAACGCGCGTGCCTCCGGCTACATCGGAGTGCAGGTGCACGTCGGTCCGCCGATGAAAGTCGAGTATCGCAACATCCGCCTGAAGCGGTTGGCCGACTAGCCGGAAGTTGCCGGTCTGAGTTCTGTAGTTTTTCCAAACCGCTCAAGTGCGGGAGGCTCTTCGCCGAAACTAGAGAAGGTATTCCACGTCTGCGATGGTTCCGAGCTGGGGAAGGAGAAGCGAAGTATCGCGACCTCATTCAAAGAATTACGGAATGACCCCTTTTCGACGTCGAATGACCCCTTTTCGACGTCCTCCAAACCGCTCAAGTGCGGGAGGCTCTTCGCCGAAGCTAGAGAAGGTATTCCACGTCTGCGATGGTTCCGAGCTGGGGAAGGAGAAGCGAAGTATCGCGACCTCATTCAAAGAATTACGGAATGACCCCTTTTCGGGGTCCCACGCCCGTGGAACCAGTCCAGTGCCGAGCTCCAGCCTTCGTCTAGGACGGCAGGGATCCTAGCTGGCGGGCCCAAAATTACCGGGGAATAAGTGATTTTACCGCGGAGCTAGTTTTACTTGCAGCAGTTCCCAGCCGACGTGGCGTTGGTAGGTGGGGTGGGTTTCAAGGGCGGCTTTGGATTCCAGGACGGTGATTTTTCCGACGCGGTCGCAGAGCGTCTGGAGCAAGGTGCGGATGAGGAGGCGGGCGTGGGGGGCGCCCAAGCACAGGTGCGGGCCGAAGCCGAAGGCGACGTGGGGGTTGGGTTTCCGGTCGAGCTTCACTTCCTCGGGATCCGGAAACACGGTTTCGTCGAAATTTGCCGCGGCCCAGCCGAGCGACATGCGCGCGTTGGCCTCCACGGTGACGCCTTGCACGTCCGTCTTCACCGGACACACCCGGCCGATGTGCGTGAGGGGGGTGAGCACGCGGAAGAACTCCTCACTGGCGGCGACGATGCGCTTGGGGTCGTCGCGGAGTATTTCGAGCGCTTGCGGATTCTGGGCCAAGTATTCAATTATTCCTGACACGGAGTGGATGATGGTATCGCGTCCGCCGGCGAAGGTGAGGTTGGCAAAACCCATCATTTCTTCGCGGGTTAACCGGCGGCCTCGAAAGGAGATTTGCGTGAGCGCGCTGAAAAAATCCTCGCCGGGCGCTTGCTCGGCTTGGTCGAGCCGGGCGTGTAGATAGCGGTCCAGCACCCGGCCTTTGGTTTCACCGTTCTCGCCGTCGCGAAACACGTGGATGCCCCAGCCAATCCAGGTGGTCGCCTCTTCTTCGCCGACGTTGAGCAAGTGCGTGAGGGCACGGGACTGCAGCGGCAGGGCAAATTCGCGCACGATTTCGATCGAGTCGCGGGCCAGGGCGTCGGTTACCAACGTGTCGATGAGCGCTTCGATGCGGGCGATGACGGGGGGGAGTTTGGCCCGTTTGAAAAATGGCTCCACCAATTCGCGGTAGTCGGTGTGGTCGGGCGGGTCGGTTTCGATCGGGAGTTGGCGCATGGACCGAAGCTCCTCCTCAGATGGGATCGGCACCCGCTGTGGCGCGTCGGAACTGAACGTCTGCCAGTGACGGGCGGCTTGCCTCACGTCGGCGTGACGCAACACCATGGGGATCGATTCGCCAGAGAACTCGTTGACGAGGACCCCGTGGTCTTGGCGGGCCTTTTTGAATGGGTCGTGGAAGGGGCAGGGCATGGGGCAGGTTAGGTTTTAGGTGAAATTATTGAGTGGGGAACCACGAATGGACACGAATTATCACGAATTGAAAGGGACCCGAAAACGGCCGATCAAACGAAGGCGTCAGCCATCCTGCGATGGGAAAAAACTCGTGTGCGGTAACACCTGATGTTTCGGGTCGGCTTGTCTCTGTCCGGACTGTTTTTTTGGTCACAGAGCGCACCGAGCTCCAATCCAAAGTGCACAGAGTCCATACCAGTTTTGAAATCCGAGCTATCTTTTCTCTGTGATCTCGAGCTTGATACTCCGGTTCGACTCTGTGACAAATCCGAAAAAATTATCGTTACAGATTACTAGTTTCATCAGACCGATCTTCATTCGGGCCAATCCGGATGGTTGTCTGGTGATTCCTTTCACTCCTCGTTCTGGTTGAATCGCACGGATCGGATTCAGGTTAGGTCAGGATGCGTCCATCCACGGCAGGCCGGTCAGTTCCAGTTCGGTGCCGGTGGTTGCGGCCTCTCTCATGAGGAGGCCGATCGCGTGATCGTGGCACCCGTCGGCGAGACTGTAGAACGACTCTCCCGTTTCGAGGTAGTGGTGCATCGACCAGAGCACCGACGCCATGGCGATGAAATCGTCGGGCAGGGGAATGGGACCAAATGGATTGCGGTAAAGCCAGTCTTCGCCGAGGGCGTAACCCTGGTGGGCGATGCCTTGCAGGTTGGTTTTTGCACCGCCGTCGAATCGAGTCAGTTGCTGACGAGCGGGCGTGTCGAAGGAGGGCAACCAACGCACGGTGTCGTCGGCCAACTCACCGCGTTCGCCGCGGATCAACAGTCGAGAGCTGCGAATCCAGCTGAAATATTGGTCATTGGTGAAATCGTAAACAGCCGTGCGGTCCGACCCGAAGTCGAGCAGGCCGACCCATTGGGTAGATGCGCGCAGGATCTCGGTGGTTGGGGGGCCATCGCGGCCCGGGCCAGCTACGATGGGAGCGGTCATGTGCGAGGCATTGAGTTTCAACGGTGTGCGACCGACCCCGAGGAAGTGGCGGATTAACGCGAAACCGTGATAGTCGTGGGCGACGGAGGCTTGCACGTGAGTGATCTGTCCGAGTCGTCCACTGCGAGCGATAGCCGCGGCGGCCATGTGATAGGGTTGCAACGCATATTGCTCGGCGACCTGCACGCGGGCATCGGCCGGCAGAGCGCTCCAGAGGTGTCGCAAGCCCGCCAAGTCCTCGGCCGGCGGGGTTTCGGTGAGCACGGGCACGCCGCGGCGAGCGAGTTCAAGCGTGAGTTCGGCGGCGGTGGCTCGTGGCACCGAAACGACGACAAACTGCGGTTCGGTCTGCAGCAGACGGTCGAGACTTGTCACGGTGGACGCGGGTTCCGTGCCGTCCGGTTTCTGCCGCAGGATGCCGGTGAGACGAAACCAATGGGGGGCACGCACGGCAATGGCCGCGAACTGTTGGGCGCGCCACCCCCAACCGATGAGGGCAAACGGAATCGGGTTGGCCGGAGCGGTGGCGGGGTGGAGGAGGGCGGAACTTTGAATCATGGCGACTGAGAACAAGCAGGAAGCGGGGGCAGCGCTTAGGAAACCATGAAGCGCGGAAAGTGCATAGTCTCGAAAGGGAGATTTTGCTAAATTGATTAAGTTCACTCGGATTCGACGTCCTTCCAGAAGCCTCTCCATGCTGCCAGCCCGATGGTTCGACTCCTTTTATTACCCTTTCGTCCCGCAATGATTGAAAGCTTTCGTCTTCGGCGGTCGCCACGATAGCTTACCTTCCCTGCGTTGCCGCGTTCAATGATCCCCTAGATGACGACATTTCCAGAACCTCTCCTAAAACATTTAGCCGCTTCTCGGGTGGTGGCGGGGTTTTCCATCAACCAAGTCGAGCAAGCGGTTCCTTTGGCGCGGGCGCTTTTGGCCGGGGGCGTGGATGTGGTCGAACTGACCTTACGCACGGCAGCGGGCTTGGACGCGGTCAAGGCGATCGCGGACCACGTTCCGGAAATGGTCCTCGGCGTGGGCACTATTCTGACGCCGGAACAGGCGGTTGCGGTGAAGTCTGCCGGGGCGACGTTTGGCGTGGCACCGGGCATGAATCCTCGCGTCGTGCGTGCGGCGCAAGAAGCGGGTTTACCGTTCGCGCCGGGGATCGCGAATCCGTCCGATCTGGAGGCGGCCATCGAGCTGGGGTGTCGGTTCGTAAAGTTCTTCCCGGCGGAGGCGGCGGGCGGCATCCGTTATCTGCGCAGCATGTCTGCACCTTATCAGCATCTGGGTATCAAGTATTTCCCGTTGGGTGGCCTCAATGCCGATAATATGGTGGCCTATCTCAAGGAGGCAAATGTGCCCGCCATCGGCGGTTCATGGATTGTCGATAACGCCCTCGTCGACGCGGGCGATTGGGCCAGTCTCACTGCCCGGGCCGCCGCCGTCATGCAAACCCTCAACCAATCCTTTCAATCATGAAAAACGTCATCGTCACCTTCGGAGAGATCATGGGTCGACTCGCTGCGCCGCATCATCTGCGTTTGCGGCAGACTCGCGAATTGGAAGTCACGTATGCCGGTGCCGAGGCTAGCGTAGCGGCGTCGATCTGTAACTTCGGCGGCTCTGCGCGCTACGTTACCGCGTTGCCCAAACATGCGCTGGCTGAGGCCACGATGGACTCTCTTCGCGCTGTCGGGATCGACACCCAACACGTGTTGCGCACAGACAAGGGGCGACTGGGGCTCTACTTCCTCGAGACGGGGGCTAACCAGCGGCCGAGTAATGTGATTTACGATCGGGCTGATTCGGCCATCGCGATCACGCCGGCCGATGCCTACGATTGGGACGGCATCTTCACCGACGCGCAGTGGTTGCACTTGAGCGGGATCACACCAGCCCTTTCCGGCACGGCCGCGGAGGCGACCTTGGTCGCGGCCCAACGTGCCAGAGCAGCCGGAGCGCAGGTCTCGATCGATCTTAATTTCCGCGGCAAACTGTGGAACTGGGACTCAACTAAATCAGCTCGATCACTCGCGCAGGCGACGATGCGAAATATCCTTCCCTTCGTCGACGTGGTCATTGCGAACGAAGAGGATTGTCATGATGTGCTCGGCATTCGGGCGGGTGATTCCGATGCTCAGTCGGGAGCGCTCGATACGGCTCGTTATCCCGACGTGGCCCGGCAAGTGGTCGCGCAGTTTCCCAACGTGAGCAAAGTCGCTATTACGCTCCGCGAGAGTCTCTCGGCCGATCACAACAACTGGGGCGCGATGCTCTTTGATGCGGTAGCGGATGAACCGTTTTTTGCTCCTCTGGGGCCGGATGGCACCTATCAATCGTATCAGATTAAGAACATCGTGGATCGAGTCGGGGGCGGGGATTCGTTTGCGGGTGGGTTGATTTTTGCCCTAACCACCCCGGAACTGAGCATGCCGCAGACTGCGTTGAATTACGCGGTGGCCGCCTCCTGTTTAAAGCACTCGATCAAGGGAGATTTAAACTACTCCACGCGACGGGAAGTCGAATCCCTCATGGGTGGATCGGCGTCAGGTCGGGTCGTGCGCTAGGCGCCTGAGCGCGTCGACGTCGCCAATCACTTGGGTTGGTTGTGCCACGATTTCAGTCGCAGCAATACGAGGATTGTCTGGTTTGCGATTGCCGGGGGTAAGCACTCCCGGTTCAGTCTGCGTTGTGTTCGTTTCGGCCCGGCAACGCATTTCGATCACCCTGAAGTCAGGGTTGGTTGTGTTGGCGTTGGCCACCCCGCCGGTGCGGGCGCAGGACGTGACACAGCTCGGTTCCACCGTCCTGCAGGAACGGGCGCAGCGGGAGATCGAACGGGCCGCGTTTGGGGCGGCAGTGCCTTATTTGGCCGAGCTGGATCGGCGACTGCGAGAGGCGACTGACAGTGCGGCGGTGCGGGCGCGCGAGAATGTGCTGTATTTCCTGGGGCTCGGCCAGTTGCAGTCGGCGGATCTGGTGACAGCAGGGTTCACGTTGTCCAAGTTCGTGGAGCTTTATCCGGATGCGCCGACGGTGATCCAAGCGCGGGCCTATTGGGGGGATTCGTTTTATTATCAGGGACGACTCGCCGATGCGCGGGCTGTTTACGAGGAATTGCGGGCGAAGCATAATCCATCCAACTTACCGCTCGAACAACAGGCGGCGTATTGGGAGCACTTTGCCGATACGATCTATGCGGCGAAGGATTGGGAGGAAGGCGAACTGGTGTTTACGCAGATGAAACTCGCGGCGATGCGACTGTTGAGTGGACGCGACGCGGATGAGAAACAGGCCAAGGCGGGGTCGTATCTGTTGCAGGCGGCGATGGCGCGAAACGATTTCGACGCCGCGTTGGCAACGCTGCCGGACCTGAGTGGTCGCACCGGAAAATCGCGCTACGATCTCGCTCTCAACTTGGCGCTGATGCGAGGAGGCGACGAACTGTATGAGGCCGGACGGTTTGGGGAGGCGCTCTTCTTTTATGAACTCGTATTGAGGCCGGCGGCGCTGATCAAGTTCTGGCAGGAAGAAGTCGCGGGGGCCGAAGTGGAGCGAGCTCGAATCGTCGGCGTGGAGTGGTTTGCCGAGCGTTTGATTGAGGTAGACAACGAACTCGCCGAGGGACGAGCTCGTCTGGCGCAATTGGGTCAGGGTGAGTCGACGCAACGGGCGGCGACCGAAGAGACGAAGGCGGTGCCCGACTATGCGGCGGCGTTGAATTTTCGCATTGCGCGTTGTTATTTGGCAAGAGGCCGGTCGCACGAGGCGTATTGGGCGTTTGTGCGGCTGGAAGAGGCGAGCGAGGGCGGCGCCGATGCGAGTGGGTTCACCGAAGAGGCCGTATATGGGCAAGTCAAAATGGCGGCGGCCAGTGGGCAGGACGACCGCACGCGGCGGACGGCGCGACGCTATCTGCGCAATGCTGATTGGCCGCGTTTCATCGGCGACGTGGGTTACGAGCTGCTGCAAACGGAAGTGCGGGCCGGCAACCAACCGGCGGTGCTGGAATTGGCGGAGGCGTTTATGGAACGCGTCCGCATCGATCCGACTCTGCAGGAGGCACCTAAGTTGATTTATCTGGTCGGCTCCACGTTGATCGAACTGGATGATCGCGACGGGTTAAGGGACCGCTTTGAGCCGATGCTGGTTGAGTATCCGGATCGTGGATTCAGTGACGGACTGCGCTACTGGTTGGGGCTGGTGGGAGTGTTGGAGGGAAACTTCAAATCGGCTTTGGCAAATTTCCAGACCATCTTGAGCGACTACCGCAACGGGGCTTACGTCGAGGATGCGGCGTATCGGGAAGGCGTATGTTGGTTCGGGCTGATGAAGGGGCTTAAAGCACGACTGGCGTTGGAAGGATTTTTGGCGGACTACCCAGAGAGCCGACTGGTGAGTGAAGCGTATGCGTTGTTGGGGGACCTCGACGCATCGGAAGGCAAGGTGGATGCGGCCCTCAATTCTTACGCGGCGGCGCAGGATGCCGGCGCCCAATTGAGTCCGCCAAACATGAGCTACATCAATCACGCGGTGTTTCAGGCCGGGAAACTGTTGGCGGCGGAGAAGCGTTGGCCGGAGATGGCAGAGTGGTTTGAGGCGTATCTGCGACGGTGGGGGCGTGAGGGGCGGGCGGGTGATGCGATCTACGAATTGGGCCGCGCGCAAGTGGCCTTGGGCCGAGATGAGGCGATGTTGGAAACGTGGGTGCAAGCGATTCTGAGTTTTGGCAATGATCCGCTTGATACGGGACCGGATCGCATGTTGGCGGAGTTTCCTGAGCACTATGCGGCGGTGCGAGGCACGTCGGCGGAAAACGTGTTGCGCGACACGTTGGCCATTGCGCAGGCGCGGGAGCAAACGACGCTGGCCTTGCGTTTGGCTTATGCGCTGCGGGCGCTCGGGGCGAGCGACGTCGGCCTGCCCGCCGTGACGGCGGAAGATGCGGAGGCGGCGAGTAGTGCGGTGTTGTTGGCCGCAGCGCGACTCGCTCGGGAACATGATCGGGATTTTGCCGTGGCTCGGGTGGAGGAAGCGATTGCGCGGAATCCAGCGGGAGGAGGGACGGTGGACGCTTGGAGGTTGTTGGCGGAGTTGCGCACGGAACTGGCGGATCCGGTCGGAGCAATCGAGGCGTGGCGCTATCTGGCG
>CAXBOL010000137.1:0-8855 GCA_963977295.1 uncultured Opitutaceae bacterium | reverse complement strand
GAACCGTCATTTCGGGGATGGAAAGATCGAGCAGATTGGCACGATCGACCAGCATTTCCTCGGTCTTCACGCTCGCCTTGGTCTTGAGATAATTGCGGAAACCATCGGCAAAAGGCTCGAGCGGTTCGAAGCTTTCGGCATCGGTCTGCTCGTCCATCGCATCGCCGCGACCGGTGTCGCCATGGAGCTCAACACCAGTGGATTGCACAAAGCCATTGCGGAGTTCAATCCCAGTCAGCAGATGTTGAGTCTGATGCAGGAGCGGGACATCCCGGTCGTGATTGGGGCCGATGCCCATGTGCCGACCCGAGTGGCGGCGGATTATCCCTTGGCTTTGACCACGCTGGAGGAAGTCGGCTACACGCACGTGAATATCTTCCTTGATCGTGTCCGGCACCCGATCGCGATCGCCGACGCGTTGGCCTCGTTGGCCGCCTAAACGAAGGCTTTCGAGGACGGCCGCGTATGCAGATTGATCATGTAGAACTGTTCGTGCCGGATCGGGCGGCGGCGTGCCGATGGTATGGCGAGTGGTTGGGTTTTGCCGCGATGCCGCAACACGCTGAGTGGGCTAAAACGGGTCCCTTGATGATCACCAATGACGGTGGCTCGACGATGCTGGCTTTGTTTGAGGGGGAGCCGCAGAGGAATCAAGACGTTCGGGGATGGCGCCGCGTCGCGTGGAGAGTGGGCGGGGAAGCGTTCTGGGCTTGGACGGCAAAGTATCGGCAGTCGGGCCAATCGTTGGACGGGCCGATCGATCATGAGAAAGCGTGGTCGGTGTATTTCTCTGATCCGTGGGGTAACGCCCTGGAAGTAACCACGTATGATTATGCGCTCGTGACCGCAGCCCAGGAGGTCGAAACGTGAAAGGGGCGGACGAAAAACGCATTGCGTTGCTCGGACTGAAACGGGCGGAGCTCGGCGAATTGTTTGAAAGTTGGGGGTTCAAGGCCGTGCACGCGATGAAGGTGTGGCGGCATCTTTATCGGGAAGGTCGCGATGATTGGGCCGCCATCGCCGGGCTACCGAAGGAGTTGGCTCTCCGGCTCGCGCGAGACACGCATGCCGACCTGTTACCGATCACCCGCGAGACGCATTCCAACGATGGGTTTACGCGCAAGTATCTGTTGGGTCTCGATGATGCTCGGCAAATTGAAACCGTGTTGATGCGATATTCGGGGAGGGTGACCGCCTGCATCAGCTCCCAAGTGGGCTGTGCGATGGGTTGTGTGTTTTGCGCGACGGGACAGATGGGGTTCACGCGTCATCTGACTACGGCGGAAATCGTGGCGCAGGCCTTGCATGTAGATCGCGTTTTACGAGCTACGATGGCGGAAGCACCGGCCCTCGCGGAACTCGATCACGACTCGCCACACCACCGCCATGAGCGGTTGCGCAACATCGTGCTGATGGGCATGGGCGAGCCGTTGCACAACTACGAGGCGGTGATCAAGGCGACCGAGATTTTGCGTGACTCGGTGGGCATTGGATTGGGCGCCAAGAAAATTACTTTAAGCACGGTGGGGGTGGTGCCGGGCATCATTCGTTTAGCGGAGGAGCGACAGCCGATCTACCTCGCGGTGTCCTTACATGCAGCGACGCAGGAAGGGCGCGCGGCGCTGGTGCCGGCGGCCCGGAAATGGACGCTCGATATGTTGATGGATGCCTGCCGATTTTATGCGGAGACGATGCAACGTCGCATCTTCTTCGAGTGGACGCTCATCGAGGGTAAAAACGATCGCCCGGAAGACGCGCATGCGGTGGGGCAGTTGCTGCGCACGATTCCGGCTCAAGTGAACTTGATTCCGCTCAATCCGACCGACGGGTATGCCGGGGTGCCGAGCGACGGCGGTGCGGCCCATCGATTTCAGGCGGTGTTGGCCGAATACGGTCTGCCCAGCACCGTGCGCCAACGGCGAGGCATCGATATCGCGGCGGGTTGCGGGCAGTTGGCCTCGGCTGGTTAAACCGTAAAGTAGATGCAGGGTTGATCTGAGTCCGCGCGCTGTTCCAGATGGCGACATGTGTTTACCCCTACGCCGGTTGCTTGGATTGATGTGTTTGGTATGGGCCGCGGACTTGATGGCCGCCAAAGACGAACGGCCGAATATCGTGCTGATCATCGCCGATGACATGAACTGGAATGACTGCGGTGCGTATGGGCATCCGCACATTCGCACGCCGAACATCGATCAGCTGGCCAAGGACGGCATGCGGTTTGATCGGGCTTACCTTACGGCGAGCAGTTGCAGTCCCAGTCGTTCGAGCATTATTACGGGTCGGTATCCGCACAACACCGGCGCCGAGCAATTGCATTGGCCGTTGCCGGGCGACTCGCGGACCTTTGTGGAGCAGCTGAAAGCCCAAGGCTATTACACGGCGGCAGCCGGGAAGTGGCATCTGGGCGATGCGGTGCGCAATCGCTTTGACGAGGTGTTTGAAGCGTCGACCGCTGGGTTTGTTTTGCCGTCGCCGGGAGCCGCGGGCGAGCCGGCAAAGATGGTGGCAAGTTCGCCCAGCGGATGTGAAGACTGGGAATCGACGGTCCAGAATCGACCGAAGGATAAACCGTTCTTTCTCTGGTTGGCGGCGCTCGATCCACATCGTGAATACGAGGAGGGTTCGCTTACCCCAGGCCACACCGTCGACGATATCATTGTGCCGCTGCATTTGCCTGACACCCTCGAGGTGCGGAACGACTTGCGACTGTATTACGACGAGATTGGGCGGCTCGATCTCTACGTGGGCAAAGTGATGGCATTGCTGGAGGCGCAGGGCGTGGTCGACAATACGCTGGTGCTGTTTATCTCGGATAACGGTCGGCCTTTCCCGCGGGATAAGACGACGACCTACGAAGGCGGTATTCGGACGCCGTGGATCGTGCGTTGGCCGGCTAAAGTGAAAGCGGATCAAGTCAGCCGGAGTTTGGTGAGTTCGGTCGATATTGCCCCATCCTTTTTGGCCGCGGCGGGGATAAAAGCGGGGAAGAGTTTTGAGGGTAAAAACTTTCTCCCCGTGTTGACGGATAGATCCTATCAAATTCGCGAGTATGCCTTCGCAGAGGACCATTGGCACGACTACACGGACCATGGTCGGGCCGTGACCGACGGCCGCTGGAAGCTTATCCGCAATGACTATTACGACCTGGCGGGCACACCTTCGGCGGATGCCGGACGCAGTCCGACTTGGGTGGAAATGACGGCGCAAAACATGGTCGGCACGCTGACCGTGGCGCAGCAGGCGTGCTTTATGGCACCTCGTCCGCAATGGGAACTCTACGACGTTCAGACCGATCCGGACGAGTTGCACAACTTGGCTGATAACCCCAAATTCGAGAGACAGCTCGCTCGCTTGCGGTTGGCGTTGGGCGTATGGACCGAAGTCACCAATGATTTCCTGCCCACAAAACGCACGCCGGATGAATTTGACCGCATCACCGGTGAACCCGATCACTCCGTGCGCAAACGTCCGCGTCCCTCGAAGCAGGACATGTTTGGCACCTACGGGATTTACTGACGTCGCGTCAGCTCGCGGACGGCGTCTTTGCCGATCCAGCGTGCGCTTTTGGATTCGCGGGTCGAGAGGTCCTCGGCCAGATCGAGGGCGGCGGTATGAAGTGTCTCACTACGCCGTTTTCCGATTTGGCGGAGCGCCCAATTCACGGCTTTTTTGACAAAATTGCGTTCGTCGGCCGCGGCGTCTTCAATGAGGGGAAGCGAGGCGAGGAAGGTTTCGTCTGGTTCCTTTTTGGCGTGCACCGCGAGGGTCGCCAGTAGGGCAAACGCCGCGCGACGCTCAAACTCGGGCTCGCGGTCGGCCCACGCGCTGACTTTGGCAAAGGCATGGGCGGAGCGTCGAAACACGTTCATGCACACTTGATCGCAGATATCCCAAGTATCGAAGTCGCGAATCCACACGTCCATGAGGTCGGGCGTAAACGCTTTGGGGTCGGCGGTGAGCGCGGCCAAAAGTTGAGCCTCGTGAATAGGGTGAGCCCAAAGAGCCAGCGCGAGGGGGTGATTGCGTCGATGTGGCTTCGCGAAATCGCGCAGTTGAACCATCGAAAGTCCGAGCAGCTCGGTCTTCGGACGGATGCCAAATCGCATTTGCCCGGCAATATTGACCGGATTGGCCTGTTGGCGGAGTTGGTCGATGAGGTGGGTCGCGAGTGTTGGTGGGTCCATGTCGCGGATGGGACCTGACGCCAAACGGGTTGAGGCGGTCCTCGGAAACAAGGTTTTGGGAAAGCGAGAGCGAGGGGGGACGGTTAGGTTCGGCGGGAGCGGACGGCGGAGGCCAAGGTATCAAAGACAGGAAGCGTTTGCTCCCAACTCAGACAGGCGTCCGTTACACTCCGGCCGTAGACCAGCGGATTAGTGTCCAACGACTGGGCCCCCCCGATGAGATTACTTTCCAGCATCACCGCGGCGATGGTGCGGTCGCCGGTGGTGATTTGGGCGGCGATTTGAGCGGCGACGGCGGGTTGCTTGGTGGGATCTTTGCCGCTGTTGGCATGGCTGCAATCCACCATCAGATGCGCGGGGAGTCCGTGCTGGCGGAGGAGGGCGGCGGCGGATTGCAGGTGTGCGGCGGAAAAATTGGGCCCGGCTGTGCCGCCGCGGAGCACGAGGTGAGTATCGGCATTGCCGGTGGTGCCCATGATGGCGGGAGCGCCTTCGCGAGTAAGGGAAGGAAACCAATGGGGCTGGGCAGCAGAGCGGATGGCGTCAATGGCGACCTGCACATTGCCGTCGGTGCGGTTCTTGAATCCAACCGGCATGGAAAGTCCGGAGGCGAGCTCTCGATGGACTTGGCTTTCAACCGTGCGGGCACCGATGGCGCCCCAGCTCACGGCGTCGGCGTAGTATTGACCAAGCGTGGTATCGAGGAACTCGGTGCCAGTGGGGAGGCCGAGATTGGCCACGTTGACCAGGAGTTGGCGAGCGACGCGCAGGCCGTGGTTGATTTGGTAGGATCCATCGCGGGCGGGGTCGTTGATTAATCCCTTCCAGCCGACGACGGTGCGGGGTTTTTCAAAGTAGACCCGCATCACGATCAATAAGTCCTCACGATACGTAGCGATGGTCGATTGGAGATTGGCGGCGTAGTCAAGTGCGGCAGCGGGGTCGTGAATGGAGCAGGGGCCCACGACGACGAGCAGGCGGTCGTCTTCCCCGCGCATGATGGCAGCGATTGCTCGCCGCGCGGAATCGATCTGGGCCGAGGCAGAGTCGGAGAGAGGAAGGTCTTCCGCGAGGACTCCCGGTGCGATCAGGGGCTTGGTGGTGCGGATGCGGAGGTCGGCAGTCTGAGACATGAAGGCCGAAAGCTGGATGGGACCCAGTCAGAAGGCAAGAGGGAGCCTACTTGCGGGGGTCTTCGTCGCGTTTGGGTTTCGAGTGACGCTTAGCGCGGGATTTTTCGCGTTTCGGCCAACGCAATTCCGGCGGATACTGTTCGCGCTGGATCCGCCATGCCATGATGCCCATGGCAATGCCGATGGCGGCGGCGATGGCGAGGATCGTAATCAGGGTGTGGTTCAACCTTTGGTCGGATCAGGGTTTGACGGGTTTTCAGATGCTGGCGGGGCCGAGAAAACGTTAGGCTATCTCTCTTGTGACAAACTTTCTGAAAATTAGAAGCCCAACCAGACTCACTTGGTAATGACACCTAGGTTATGGCTGCGATGGGGTGTAATCTTACGTAACTGGAGAGGAAATTTTAGCTCACCAGCGAGATAATCTTAAATACCGCAGCTGAAGTGGGTCACTGAGGTCACCGAGAATTGCACGGAGTTCACAGAGCCATAGTTATGAAAAAATCCTTGGGTAAGCGGCTGTCCCCTTCGGGGTGAAAATTTATTCACCTTCGTGTCCTCCATTAGTCTCTGTGAAACTCCGGTTTGCCTCTGTGGCCTCTGGTGACCAACAGTGGTTTTTAGATAATCGCTGGATTTCGGCTAGTCCTGGCGTGTCTTTTTGAAGAAATTCCGTTTTCTGCTGTATGGATTCAGCCGAATCGGCCGTTTCCCCAGCATGACAACCATTGCGATGGATTCTGAAACAGATTTTTCGGCGCTGCGCACGCGGCACACGCTTTTGTTTCGATTGCAGGACTGGGAGGACAAGTCGACCTGGCGTGAATTTTACGGGATGTATCATGATTACATCTACCGAGTGGCGCGGAGTTCCGGGCTGACGCATCACGAGGCCGAAGATATCCTGCATGAAGTGTTTCAAAATGTGGCGAACCGGATCGGTGACTTTGAAGCCAGAGAGCAACGCGGATCGTTTCGTCGTTGGCTGGGTAATCAAACGCGCTGGCGCATCATGGACAAATTACGCGAACGGCGTCGAATTCCGGGAATCGGGGGGGACTCTTCGCCGGTGCAGGCGGACGATTCCAACGCGACGGCACCGCTGCACCGGATCCCGGCTGAGGACGAAGTAGAGGCGCGCTGGGAGAGTGATTGGCAAAAGCAATTGCTCGATACCGCAATGGCGCGGCTAGCCCGCAAAGTGTCTCCGCAGCACCTGCAGGTTTTTCAACTGCACCGGGAGAAAGGGTGGAGCTTGGTGCGTATTTCGCGCGAACTGGGGCTGGGTTTGGCGTCAGCGTATGCCATCAACAGTCGCTTGACCAAGCGGCTGAAAAACGAGGTGAACCAACTGCGGGAGCACCTGCAATAGGTGGTGAATTGTCCGGGCCGGAGGGGGATTTGGGTCGAGTTCGACGTTAAACGTCTTCACGTCTGGAGGTGTGACTGATCTGTCGGCGTCGCCCCAGCCTCCCGAGATCCCCGATTACGAACTGGTGCAGTGTATCGGGCGGGGGAGCTATGGCGACGTTTGGCTGGCGCGCACGGCCACCGGAGTTTACCGGGCGGTCAAGGTGGTGTGGCGAAACCGGTTTCCCGATCCGGGGCCCTACGAGCGAGAATTCAGGGGATTACGGGAATTTGAAAAGGTGTCACTGGTGCAGCCGCGGCAACTCGCGCTCTTGCACGTATCGCGGCGCGATGAGGAAGGCTTTTTCTACTACGTGATGGAGTTGGCCGATGACGTGGTGAAGGGCCGCGACATCGAGCCGTCGACTTATCAACCGCTGACATTGCGCGAGTTGCGACGGGATGGGGCGATGGATACGACCCGGGTAGTGGACCTGGGCGTGGAAATGGCGCGAGGACTGGCCGTGCTGCACGATCACGGTCTGGTGCATCGCGACATCAAACCCTCCAATGTGGTGATCGTGGGAGGCGTCCCGAAATTGGCTGATATCGGTTTGGTGGCGGTCTCAACGATGGCGCTCACCTTCGTGGGCACGGAAGGCTTCGTGGCGCCCGAAGGTCCCGGGACACCGGCATCGGACGTCTATGCCTTGGGCAAAGTGCTCTATGAATTGGCGACGGGGTTGGATCGGAAATTGTTTCCGCGACTGCCGGACAATTTCGAAACGCGCGAAGATCGGCTGCTCTTCTTGGAACTCAACGCCGTGATGGTGCGGGCGTGTGAACCGGATCGGCAGGTGCGGCATGAGCATGCCCGGAGTTTGCTCGACGATCTTTTACTGGTGCAGGCCGGCAAGTCGGTGCGGCGTTTACGCGCGGCGGAGCGCGGGTTGGCGCGAGCGTTGCGGGTGGCAGTAGTGTTGGCGGTGTTGACTTCCGTCGCCGGTGCAGGGGCGTGGGTGGCGTGGAGCCGGGCCCAAAGTGAAATGGCGTTGCGCGCAGCGGCGGAATTCGAGCGTGACGCCTTGGCCCGAAAAACGCGTTACGTGGGTTTATTGGCGCAAGCCTCCCGCGCGATCGACGAAAAAGAATTTGGATTGGCCCGACAGACCTTGCAGTCGGCTCGAGATGCGATTGGAGACGCAGACTTGGGACCCGAATGGCATTGGTTGTCGAACGCCAGTTGGGGTGAGGCCGGGACACTCTTGCGCGAAAAAGGACCAGGGGTCGTGCGCATGGCACTGAATCCATCGGAACAACAACTGGCCGTCGTCGATCGGGATTTGGTGCTGACGGTGTTTGATTTAGAGACCAACCAGGAAGTGGCTCGGCTCGACGACGTGGGGGACTTGGCGGGGTGGAGTCCCGACGGCACGCGCTTGCTGGCGACCGATGGTCTGGCGCGGGCGTTTTCCTGGGATGGAAATTCGGGCAGTGCGGCGGAAATGTGGCCGACTCGCATGGACGGCGAGCCGCTGGTGGAATTGACGCCTTTGGCCGTGCTGGCCGATGGGGAAATGCTGGCCGTCGAATCTCAGGGGGCGGGGCGATTGGTTGTCTGGGCGGGTCCGGAGGAGCCGCCCCAGGCATACGCGTTTCGCTTTGAGTCGGTCATCGAGAGCGGCTGGCAGTTGTTCCGTCATGCGGTATCGCCGGATAAACAATGGGCGGCGGTGGCATGGGTGCATGGGACGGGGAGCTCGGTGCGGTTTGTGGTTTCCGTTAGTCGGGTGGATGGAACGGAGTGCGTGCGATTTGAACCGGAGGTGCGGCCTCGGAGTATAGGCTGGGAACGCGACGACCAGGGAAATCCTCGGCTGGAGGTCGTGAGCGACATGTCGGGCGAACAAGCGTGGTTTGAGCCGGAACGCGGCCAGCAGATTACGGCGCAGGAGCGACTCCCCGTTGGGAGTCGAGCGGGTGAATGGGTGGCGGAGAATTTGGAACTGAGAGGGGTTGGCGCGGAACTGCGAGTGAGGAAGTCGGGCAAGGTGATCGTGCGTTCGGGCCACGGCGGCGTTGTGACGCAGATGTTGGTGAAAGGGGAAACGGGTGAGGTGATTTCAGGCGCCGAATCGGGGGAAATTATTCGTTGGAACCGTATCCGTCCTTCAACGCCAAGAAC
>CAXBOL010000136.1:0-8860 GCA_963977295.1 uncultured Opitutaceae bacterium | reverse complement strand
CGCCAAGAATGAAGCCGAGTCCGCCAATCAGGCTAAGTCCGTCTTCCTCGCCAACATGAGTCACGAACTGCGCACTCCTCTAAATGGTGTGCTCGGTTACGCTCAAATCATGCTCCGCGATCGCCAGCTCCCTCTCGCAAATCGCGATCAAGTTCGGGTCGTTGCATCCTCCGGCGAACATCTTCTCAAAATGATCAACGAGGTGCTCGACTTTTCCAAAATCGAAGCCGGCAAGATCGAATTGCGCCCGGCTCCATTCAAGTTGCCATCCCTGTTGCGGGATATCGAAATCGCTCTTGCCCCACGTGCCGCCTCCAAGCACCTCAGCTTCAGGATTGAGGGGCACTCCGAGCTGCCAGGTTGGTGCATCGGTGACGCCCTTAAGTTAAGACAAGTCATCGACAACTTACTCGGTAACGCGATTAAGTTTACGGCCCAAGGCAGCGTCATGCTGTTGGTCAAAACCGATCCTCAGAAAGCAGACCACATTCACTTTCAGGTCAGGGACACAGGCGTAGGCCTCAGCGTGCGGGACCGGGCACGGCTCTTCACTCCATTCAACCAAGCGGTTGACGCGCGCCCCCCCGAGCCGGGCACCGGACTGGGGCTTTCGATCAGTCAACGTCTCGTGCGTCTGATGGGCGGAGAGATTACGGTCACCAGCCAGCCCGGCCAAGGCAGCTTGTTTGAATTTTCCGTAACCTTGGAGAAATTAGCCGCAGACCCCGATTCAAATGCCATCGAGGTAACTCGATTGGTGACCGGCTACGAAGGTCCGCGGAGAGGTGTTTTGATTGTGGATGACGTGGCGGTTAATCGAGAGCTGCTTCGCGACCTGCTGACTCCGCTGGGTTTCAACTGCGCCCTCATGGTCGATGCCGAGAGCGCCATGTCCTTCCTGTCCAACAAGACGGTGGCATGCGTCATTCTCGATTTACGAATGCCTGGCATCGATGGTCTTGAACTTGCCCGTCTCATTCGAGCCAACGGACGACCCCAACCCAAGATCATCCTCACCTCAGCTTCGGTGTTGTCGTTTGATACCCAAATCGCCTTCGATGCTGGCTGCGACGACTTCTTGCCCAAGCCGTTCCAAGAACACGACCTACTCACCCGCATGGAACGGCTGTTGCAACTCAAGTGGATCCATCACGCACCGGATCCGAATCAATCATCTGGCCCGTCGTTTCCTCCGTTTGTAGCCGCCTCCGGTCACGACTGGGTGCAGACCTTGGTGCCCTTTGCCCAGCGGGGTGACATCCGCGGACTCCGCAGACAGCTCGAAATCTGTGCCAACTCCGGCGTCGCTACCCCCGCCATTCTGGCCGAACTCCAGGCCCTCGCAGCATCATTTCAGATGGACCGAATCCGGAAACGACTTGAGACTTTGGTCTCTTCGTGACCCGCCGTTCGATAGATCTTCATGCTTCCCCCCGCCGTCTGATTCTAGCTGCGTGGCTATTTACCTGCGTCGGAATCGTATCGCTGGCCGGATTCTCCCTGGAGTCAGGGCGGTTGTTTCTGCGCAATTTTTTGCCCGCGGAATATCGGGACTCAGAACGCGTTTACTGCGCCCTCCAAAACCCGGCCGGAGTGCTCTATTTCGGCACCGATCACCGGGTGCTCGAATACGACGGCACGGCCTGGCGCAGTTGGCCGGTCGCCGGGGGCGCGGTGCGAGGACTCGTGCACCTCGATGACAACCGCATTGCCGTCGCCGCCGATGGGGCGTTGGGGTTCCTCGATTCCTCCGACGGTGAACGCCAATACGTGCCCTTGCCCCTTCCAGAAAAAACCAAGAGCGGATGGACTTCCGGCGGCGCCATGCTGGATCGCGACCAAGGCATCGTATTCTCCACCAGCCAAGGCCTGTGGCGCTGGACTGACGCGAAACTTCAATCCATCCCTCTTCCCGCCGGAGCCGTCGGCGCTCCAACCCTCAATGCAAGCTCCGGCGGCTTGTGGGTGTTTGTCCGTGGGGTCGGGGTATTCTCGCTTCACGGCACTTCCCTGACTGCCCAGCTCGTCGATCCCATGGTGGCGTCGAGCCACCACGTTTTTGTCGAGGGATCCGTCGCCGGCCATTCGACTCGTCTCTTGATCGGCACGGACAACCAAGGTTTTTTCAACTGGACGGACGGCACCCTCAAGCCGGTTGCATGGCCGGCAGCTGACCTGATCCGGGCGGCAGGACTACGCTTCGCCCTCCGGCTCAACAACGGCAACTTGGCCATCGCGACCAACGATCAGGGCATTTTCCTCCTCACGCCGGATGGTCAAATTGTCCAACGCATCGATCAACTGCGCGGCATGCAAAATCACCTCGCCCACCACCTGTTCGAGGGGCGCGAGGGAGAACTTTGGGCCAGCACCGAGTTCGGTATCTGCCAAATCGATCTCAACTCACCTTACACTCTGTTTTTTCGCCGCGACGGGTTGGATCGCGGTTCGGTCAACGCCATTGTTCGTCACGACGGCAACCTCCACGTCGCGATGGACCGAGGCGCCTACGTGTTACATCCCGCCGATGTGACCACCGGCCAAAGTGCTCATTTCGAAAAGATTCCCCAGTTGGATAACGAGGTCCAGTCATTGGTTTCCCACGCTTCCGGCCTAATTGCCGCCACCGAAGATGGGATTTTTTCCATCACCGCTGACGATCGCTCGCAGCTGATTGCCTCCTACCCGCAGGCATGGTTGCACCAGTCCGACCGCGACGACGATTTGCTGTGGATTGCTCAGTCTCATCAACTAACTCGGATTCGGTGGGCAGACGGGGGGTGGACGACTGACATGGCCCCCATTTCACTCCCTGCCGAAATCACGTCGCTGGCCGAAGATGAATCGAGCCGACTCTGGATCGGCCTCATGAACGGCCACATCGGCTGGTTGGAGAGCTCGCAATCGAACGCAAAGGTTCAACTAGTTCCTCAAGTCGACTCCCAATCCGGCCCTGTCAACGTCGTGCGCGAAAGGGGCGCCGTCTTGATTTCGTCGGGCGCGGGCTTGCAACGCACCACCGCTGCACCGGCGGAGATCGTCACGGACCCTCGGTTCCAACACACGCTCTTCAGTGAAAAAAACCTGTGGCCGATCGCGATTTCTAACCGCGGCACCGCGTGGTTTCAAACCGTGTTTAGTCACACCAACGGCCCGGAATTTGAGCATCTTATGCGGTGGAATCCGTCCCCATCCGACGGTTCGTCCCTCTTGGCCGTCCCCACAGCCGTAACCAGTGTGATCGGCAATGGCAGTGTGAATCGCTTGCTGATCGAATCCGATCCCACGGGCGATATAATTTGGGTTGCAGGCCCTTCGGGTTTACTCCGCATCGACAATGCGTTGCTCGACCAACGGCCGCCCCTCTCTCCGGTGACCGTGCGCCGCTTTCAGACCGAAAATCGTTGGAGTGAACTCGACGGACGTCGCGATCTGGGGAGCTTGCGCCATTCGCCTTCCGCATTGCGGTTTCAATTCACTAGCCCGAGCTATTCGGTCACCCACGAAATCGAATACCAATATCGCCTGATCGGTTGGGACGACACCTGGTCCGACTGGGGCACGTGGGGCGAAGCGGTTTACACCAATCTGACCGGACGAAACTTTCAATTCCAAGTGCGGGCGCGCAACGGCGACGGGTCCATTACGCCCATCACTGCCGTCAGATTTTCCGTGACCCCGCCCTGGTATCTGCAACCGTGGGCCTGGGGACTCTACATCGTCACGTTGATCATCGTCATCTGGGTCATTGTGCATTGGCGGTTGAAGGCGGCCGTCGCCGAACAAAGGCGGTTGGAAAAAATCGTCGCGACCCGCACCGCTGAATTGGCCGTGGCTAAACAAGCCGCCGACGACGCCAACCGCGCCAAATCAGGATTTCTCGCCAACATGAGCCACGAGTTCCGCACCCCGCTCAACGGCATCATCGGCTACACCCAAGTCTTGCTGAAGGATCAGTCACTCGCCGACCGCAACCGCGAGCGGGTGGAGGTCGTCGCACGGTCCGGCGAACATCTCTTGAAGATGATCAACGAGGTGCTCGATTTTTCCAAAATTGAAGCCGGGAAAACTGAGCTTCGTGTCGCCCCTTTCTCCTTCCCCAGTCTGCTGCAAGACATCGAAGTTGCCCTCTCCCCGCGGGCTGCCGTCAAGGCCCTCGGCTTTGAAATCAAAAGCGAGCCAAATCTTCCACGCCAATGCATTGGCGATGCTCAAAAACTTCGCCAGGTGATCGATAATCTCCTGAGTAACGCGTTAAAATTCACTGCCCGCGGACACGTCTCATTGCACGTCGCTCGCGATCCTGAACAAACGAGTCACTGTAAATTCACCGTCAGTGACACGGGCGTGGGACTCTCCGCCTCGGATGTTGAAAAACTATTCACGCCCTTCAACCAAGCCGCCGAAGGGCGTCCGCCAGAACCTGGCACCGGTCTGGGACTCTCCATCAGTCAACGCCTCGTTGAACTCATGGGCGGAACCATTTCTGTCGTCAGCACCGTTGGCATCGGCAGCCAATTTTCTTTTAGCATCCCGCTCGAAGAAATCGACCACACCCCTAGCGACTCTACTCCTGAGTCTCCAGTTATTGGCTACAAAGGAGAAAAGCTCCGAATTTTAGTGGTGGATGATGAACCGGTAAATCGCTCCTTACTCGAGGAACTGCTCACGCCTTTGGGTTTTGGTATCGAATTCGCCACCAACGCGGAAAATGCCTTGGCTCTTCTATCTCAACAAACCGTTTCAGCCGTGATCCTGGACTTAAGAATGCCAAAAACCGACGGCCTCGAACTCACCCGTCTAATCCGGCGTAGCGGTCGCCCCCAGCCCAAGATAATTCTAACCTCGGCTTCCGTTCTCGCATTTGACCCCCAGATCGCGTTTGACGCGGGTTGCGACGACTTCCTCCCGAAACCGTTCTTGGAAGCCGACCTCTTGGAACGTCTTTCTCGCACCCTAAAGTTGAACTGGGTTTATGCCGCGCCTCCCGCCATTCCTTCGGCCCCACCCAGTCCCCCAGCAACCCTCAACAGCGCGGCGACGACCAAACTGCACCAGTCCCTCCTCGACTGCGCTCGACGCGGCGACATTCGCGGCCTCCGCGCCCAGCTTAGCCTGATTCCCGATGATGACTCTCCGTTGGCCGCTCTCGCTAGCGAACTCCGACCTCTGCTCGCTGGATACAAAATGGAGGCGATTCGAAACGCGTTGGACCGGTCCACTCGAAGTTAATACCAAGCCCGGGTTGACGCCCACCCGGAATCTCCCGATCTTACTGAAGAGATCACCCTAGATCCAACCTCTCGCCTCTCTCAACACGCCAACTTGAATCCGACCTCTTCGCCCATCCGATGAGCCGTTCTCCCACCGTTTTAGTCGTCGACGATACCCCCGCCAACGTCGGAGTCTTGCTCGAAGCCCTCGGCGATGCCGGTTTGGACGTGCTCGTGGCAGAGAGTGGAATAAGCGCCTTGGCCCAACTCGAACACGTCCAACCCGATCTTATTTTACTTGATGTGATGATGCCGGAAATCGATGGGTTCGAAACCTGTCGGCGACTCAAAGCCAATCCCGCGTGGCGCGACATTCCCGTGCTCTTCATCACCGGGCTCGATGAACCCGACCAAAAGGTCCGGGCCTTCGACGCCGGCGCTCTCGATTACATCGTCAAACCCTTCTTTGAGACCGAAGTGATCGCCCGGGTAAAAACCCACCTGGAGCTCCAGTCCCTGCGTCGCAACCTGGAAGACGAACTCGCGCTGCGGATCGATGCCGAGAACCAACTCGCCAAATCACTTGATCGCGCAGTCATCATTTTGGATCAAAAAGGGGAAATGGTCTTCAGCACCCGCTTGGCCGAGTCGCTGCTGCACACCCACTGCCCAGACTACCACACCGCCGGAAAACTTCCTCCCAGTGTGCACAAATCAGAAACGGGTCTCATTCTGCGTCGCTTTACCGAACCCGGACGCGACGACCTTTCATTTTTTGTGCTGGAGGAAAAAGCCCCTTCACCGAATCCGGCAGCACTCCTGCCCCTCGGCCTGACCTCCCGCGAAGCCGAAGTCTTATTCTGGATCGCCCAAGGCAAAAGCAACCCGGACATCGCCACGATTCTTGGCGCGGGTGTGCGCACGATCCACAAACACGTGGAAAACATTTTCCGCAAGCTCGGTTGCGAGACTCGCGCTGCGGCCGCCGTCACCGCGCAGGAGGCACTCCGCAATCAGCGCCCCAGCACCACGGGTTGACTAACGCGCGGCTCGTTCCAGTTGATGGTCCAGAAGCTGCATCTCCCGTTCAAATTGGCTTTCCGGTTCGATCGGCAACCACCGACGCGCTATTGCCAAAATCACCTTAGCGTCGTTCCAACGTTTTTCCGTCAGGGTCTGCTTGAACATGGGGCTGACCAAGCGATCAAACGCCTCCATCCCTCCGTTGACCCCAAACTGTCGCAGCGCGTTTTCGAACACCCGCAGCTGCGTCGGAGCATCGTCTTGCGCCATGGTGCGGGTCAGTAATTCGGCCGCTTGTGCGATCGCCAAATCACTCCGATCGGTCGACAGTTGGCGGGCCAACAGCCGCTCTTCATGCTCTGCAGCACTGATCTGTCCACGCGCTCGCATCACCGCGATCACTGTGCGCATGAAACGCAAATTAAGGTCGGGGTAGTTTTGAAATGCGCGGGCTGCTTCCCGTAGCGTAGCTTCGCGTTTGACCAGCGCGACGCCTCCTAACTCCTGGGCCATGATCATACCTTCCCATGCCTGCACGTTCCGGGGCTCAAAATTGACTGCCCGCCGGGCCGATTTCTCTGCCGCGGCAAACTCACCCAAACGAATCTGTTCCTCAGCCAAATACTGACGGGCACGCGATTGATTGAAGGTAGGTAAAAGCCGAAACCGTTCGGCTAAAAACGCAAGTTCATGATCGTTCACGTCACCCCAAGTTTGCGGATCAAAGGCAATGCCCGACACCAACTTTTGCTCCGCGTAACGGCCCACATCAAATTGCCATTTTTTTTGCGCATCGAGGTAGCCAAACCACGCGTGTCGACCATCCAATCCGGCCCCACGAAACAGCAAAGTAGGCACCCCTCGGGCCTTGCCCGCTTCACTCGCAAAATAACCTTGGTCGATACAAATTCCACCCAACTCCAATATCACTGGGAGCGTATAACTAGAGTTGGGCCACAGGTAAACGGACTGCTCGGCTCGATCTGTGCGATACTCCACCGCATCATACGCCCGAGGCAGCGCATTAAAATCGAAATCCAGCCGTTGCTGCACCCAGCGCAACTCCGCCAACGGTGCGGCCGCGCACACCACAAACTTAAGCTCGGACGCTTCCAACGACTCGAGCCGATGCAAGGTCCTCCGCTTCGTGTCCGACTCCACCCAAAAGGCGAATACATCTCCCGAAGACGGCCGCCCCCTCGGTAAGGCCCTCGGCGACACTTGTCCGTGCGGCCAATCCGGCGGCGGCACAACGTCGAAGACGACCGCAATCGCCAACGCGAGCTGTTCATAACGTCGAAAGGTCGACGGGTCTGCCCGATATATCCCATCAATAATACGCAAGACGCGCGGCAGGAAATCGTAAGGTGTGAGGAGATTGAAAAAACTCTCCGAGAACTCGGCGTTGCTCACCAACTCAATCGCACATGCACTCGAAATCAGGGCACTCAAAGGCTCGTCCGGGGCCAAATTCACAGGTGCCATGTTCGCGTGACCCAGCTTGGCTGTATTGATCGCATTCACCCAACGATCCGTGATCACTCGTTGACTAGTGCCCAGCAACCGGGACCAACGTGCGACCAACAACCATCCTTCCATCGCCTGCGTGCGGTTCTGCGTTTCGGCCCGAAACGCTGCCGTCAACGCCGCCGCTTCAAGCTCTGCCCAAGACACGGCCGAATCTCCTTCCAATACCTGCGCGACCCAGGCCTGGGTCGGAGGGCGATACGCCTGTTGGTCGGTCACCTCCAACGCCCACAATGATCCTCCAAATGGAAAAAGACCGACGACCAGCCATCGGAGTTCGCGGCACCACCGCGTCAGTCTCCGTCCGATTAAAACCGTTTCCCCCATTTGCCCCCTTTGCCTTTCCCCCCTCCGAAACGACCTTTGGCATCAGTTTTGGCTAACTTCCTAAAATCTCCCGAACGCAATGATTCGATCTGATCGCGGAGCAAGGCCGCCCGTTCGAATTCCAGCCGCGACGAAGCTTCCGTCATCTCAATTTGTAGTTCCTCGATCACTGCCGCCACATCATCTCCATCCCCTTCCGCCGCCATGAGCAGGTCATCGTCCGTGGAACGTCCGGTGCCGTCGTAAACATGCAGACTTTGCTGCGCCGCACGCTGCACCCCGCGCGGAGTGATGCCGTGCTCCTCATTGTAAGCCAGCTGCTTCTCTCGGCGGGCACGCGTCACTTCCAGTGTGCGATTGATCGAGTCAGTGCGCCGATCCGCGTAGAAAATCACCCGCCCTTTTTCATGCCGCGCCGCCCGCCCCGCGGTCTGCGTAAGCGACGTTTCACTACGCAGAAACCCTTCCTTGTCCGCATCCAGAATCGCCACCAAGGCCACTTCCGGTAAGTCGAGTCCTTCGCGCAACAGGTTGATGCCGATCAGCACATCAAAATTGCCCAAACGAAGATTGCGCAGAATCTCCACCCGTTCAATCGCATCGATATCGGAATGCAGGTATTCGACCCGAATTTTGGATTCCCGCAGGTAACTCGTCAGATCCTCGGACAAGCGTTTGGTCAATGTCGTCACCAGCACCCGTTCGCCCGCTGCGACCGCCAGCCGAACTTCACTGATCAGGTTCTCGACTTGTCCCTTGGTGGACCGGAT
>CAXBOL010000135.1:0-8863 GCA_963977295.1 uncultured Opitutaceae bacterium | reverse complement strand
CTCCAAGACGGTGCTCATGCGCGCCATCGGTCCCGGCTTGGCTCAGTTCAACCTTACCGGTTTGATGCCCAACCCGAAGATCACCGTCTATGACTCCGATCAAAACGTGGTCGCCAGCAACGACGATTGGAATGCTTCCGCCGTCACGCCTTACGCCGCCGGGGTGGGTGCATTCGCCATCGCCGCAGGCAGCAAAGACGCCGCCCTGGTCGTCAGCCTGCCCGCCAACAAGAGCTACACCGCGCAAGTCACGGGAGCCGACGGTCAAGGCGGCTTGGTGATCCTCGAGGTCTACGATGCCGACACCAACCCGACTTCCAAACTCGTCAACGTCTCGGTGCGCAGCAACGCCTCCAGCGGTTCTGACGCGCTCATCATGGGCGTTAGTCTTCAAGGCACCGGCAAGCGCACCTTGCTCGTCCGCGGCATCGGTCCGACCCTCGGTGGATTCGGCGTCCCCGGCACCGCCCCCGACCCTCAGCTCAACATCTACGACGTGTCTCAACGCTCGGTGCTGCTGAACGACAACTGGAGCAACGCCGACTTTGTCTACGAGTTACTCGAAGCCAGCAACTTCGTGGGCGCGTTCGCCCTCGGTGCCGGGTCCAACGATGCCGCCACGTTGAGCTTGCTCGACCCGGGCAACTATACCGTGCAAATCACGCCTACCGACGGAACGGACGGCGAGGTTCTCGCGGAAATCTACGAAGTCCCGTAACCAAACCACTCGCCTGACATCCAAGCCCTTCACCCGCCCCACCTTAACCGGTGGGGCGGTTTTTTTGGTTCCGGATCAAGCGTTATACCCATCACCAATATGACTGGACTTCGACCTCCGACCCGAAGCGCGACGGGAACGAGATCTCTCGTAAACAGTTTATCATCTGATACCAAACACTGCTTGGATATAGACTTTAACCCCAAGTCACGAAGCCGCTGAGTTGAGAAGCAAATGATTAAACTGCTGAACTTTGCGTTCTTACCGGCTTGGTGACTTTGCGTTAATTAGAGTCTAATTTGATCGCGCTGAGCGTATTACCACACTTTCGCACTTTCCCGCTTTACCGCGCCCGTTCCGCCCGACCTTAATGGCAACGTGCCTGCGCCGCTTACTTTCGACGCCCCGAAAATCCACTCTGCGATTGAGCAGATCGCCACCGCTATTCGCACCCGCCATGGGTCGGATCCGACCGTGTGCCTCATTGGCATCACCAACGGTGGCGTCGAACTCAACCGCCGCCTCGGCCGCCTGCTCGGCAGCAAAATCCCTCTAGGTGAACTGGATCCGTCCTTCCATCGGGACGATATCCGTCAAAACCCGATCCCCAAAGAAACCCAGCCGAGCATCATTCCCTTCGATGTCACGGGGCGCACCGTCATCTTGGTCGACGATGTGCTGTTCTCCGGCCGGACGCTCAACGCCGCCCTCAACGAATTGTTTGACCATGGGCGCCCCGCCGCCGTCGAACTCGCCGTCCTCGTCGATCGAGGCGGTCGCAAACTGCCCTTCTCCGCCGACTACGTGGGCCTCACCGTCTCTGCCGGCACCGATAAAAAAGTCGTTGTCACCCTCGACCCGTCCGACCCCTCGCGCGACGAAGCCACCATTACCGCGGCTACCAAAAAATCGTAACTCGTCACTTCTCATGCCCTGGAATCGCCGTCACCTGCTCACCATTGAGGAGCTCTCCCTCGAAGAATTGGAGCAAATCCACACCACCGCCGTCGCCTTCAAGCAGATCCTTGGTCGCAGCGTAAAAAAAGTGCCCGCCCTCCGCGGCAAGACCATCGTCAATCTCTTCCTCGAGCCGAGCACGCGCACCCGCATGGCTTTTGACATGGCCGCCAAGCGCCTCTCGGCCGACACCATCACTCTCGACGCCAAAACCTCCTCGACGACCAAGGGCGAGTCTCTGCGCGATACCGCCGAAACCATTCAGGCTCTGCAAGCCGATATGATCGTGATGCGGCATTCCGCCCCCGGTTCCGCGCTCTACCTGTCCAAGATCCTCAAAATCCCGGTCATCAACGCCGGGGACGGGGCCCACGAACATCCGACCCAAGGACTGCTCGACACGTTCACCATGCGCGAACGACTCGGTTCCCTGAAAGGCCGTCGCGTCGTGATTCTTGGCGATATTCTCTTCAGCCGAGTCGCGCGGTCCAACATTCAAGCCCTCACCAAATACGGCGCCAACGTCACCGTCGTGGGTCCGTCGACGCTCGTGCCGCCCGAGTTCGAGTCGCTGGGAGTAAGGGTCTCGCACAACCTAAGAGCCGCCCTGAAGGATGCCGAGGTGGTGATGCTTTTGCGGATTCAGCACGAACGCCAAAGCGCCGGCATGTTCCCCTCCGTGGGCGAATACACTTCGATGTTTGGTCTCAATCACGAGCGCGCCTCCTGGCTCCATCCGAACGCCATCATCATGCACCCCGGCCCCATCAACCGCGGCGTGGAAATCGACAGCGAACTCGCCGACGGTCCGCGCTCGGTGATCCTCGAACAGGTCACTAATGGCATCGCCGTCCGTATGGCCGTCCTCTACCTCTGCGCCGGCGGCCAACCCGAATACGTTAGCCTCACGAAATAACCTCTTTTTGTGTCTCTTTGTGCCTTTTTGTGGCCACCCTCCTCATGCCTTTTCTCCATATCAAAAACGCCCACGTCATCGATCCCGCCAACCAGCGGGATGCGGTCGGCGATCTGTTCGTCAAAAACGGAGTCATCGTCGACTCCCTTTCCGCTGCCGAGAAAAAGAAAGCCAAGGTCATCGACGGCACTGGGTTGGTCGCGTGCCCCGGCTTGGTTGATATCCATGTCCACTTCCGCGAACCCGGTCAGACCCATAAGGAAAACATCGCCACCGGCTCCCATTGCGCCGCCGCCGGTGGGTTTACGACCGTGGTGTGCATGCCCAACACCTCCCCTCCCGCGAGCAACACCGGCACGATTCAATACATCAAAGATGTGATCGCCCGCGACGCGGTGGTCAAAGTGCTGCCCACCGGCTGCATCACCGTCGATATGAAGGGTGAAACCCTCGCCCCCATCGGCTCACTCGCCCGCGCCGGGGTCGTCGCCATCACCGATGATGGGGACTGCGTCCAGAGCAACGAGATCATGCGCCGCGCCTGCGAATACGCCAAGATGTTTGATCTGCCGCTGATGGATCACTGTCAGGACCATTCCATGACCGTCGGCGCTGTAATGAACGAAGGTGTTGTATCCACCAAACTGGGACTGCGCGGCTGGCCCAACGCCGCCGAAGACCTCATCGTTTCGCGCAACGCCATCCTGGCCACCTACACCGGCGCGCACATCCACCTGCAACATATCTCCTCGCGCAACTCGGTCGAAATCATCCGCCGCGCCAAAGCCCGCGGGGTTTCCATCACGGCCGAAGCCACCCCCCACCACATCGCCCTCACCGACTCGACCATCGAGAGCTTCGATCCGAAGTTCAAAATGAACCCTCCCCTCCGCACCAAGGAGGATCAGATCGAGATCATCAAGGGACTGCGCGACGGCACCATCGACATCATCGCCACCGATCACGCGCCGCACACTGACTACGAAAAAGACAAGGAGTTCGACTACGCGCCCAACGGCATTCTCGGTCTCGAGACCGCTCTGCCCGTGACCCTCGACGTGTTGGTGCGCAAGAACCGCTTCAAGCTCGCCAAGGTCATTGACCTCATGACGCGCAAGCCCGCCGAGATTCTCAAATTACCCGCCGGCACATTGGCCGTCGGTGCCGCCGCCGACATCTGTCTCTTCGACCCCGACGAGCGCTGGGTCTACGACGCCAAGGCCGGATATTCCAAATCGTCCAACAGTCCGTGGCATGGCGAAGAACTGCGCGGTCGCATCAAGTCCACCATCGTCAATGGCCGGGTCATCTACGACGGAAAATCCGTGCGTAAACGCTGAGCCGGCTGCGGCCCAAGTTCATCTTCGCCTCGCCCCGTCTGGCCTGAATTCTGATGATTCCTGATAATCCAGGTCCGCTTCTCATCGCCGTGTCGATCGGGGAATTGACGTTGGTTGTGGTCGGCTTGATCGCAATTTTCCGTCTCGGTTTCACGCCCAAGGGGCGAACCGTGCTGACGGCTCCCAGTCCCCTCCCTAATTGGCCGATCAGCATCATCGACTTCGGTTTGGCTTGTCTCGCCGTAATTGTCGGCGGGATAGCGGGGCAAATTTTGGCCGGGTTTTACGCCAACCAACCCGGTCTGGATGAGAATCTGCGCCTCATGATTTACGGCGGCGGTTTTCAAGGCGGACTCTTGGCTGGAGCCGCGTCCGCAAGCTACACCCTGCGTCGCCAGGTCGCGTCCTATTGCGTCTCCGCCGAAGAAGCGGTTCCCGTCGCCGACCCTCTACCGCCACCGGCCTACAACATATGGCAGGCTGGCAGTGTCACCTTCGTCGTCGCGATCCCGATCCTACTGGCGTTGAGCCTGGGGTGGACGTTCATTCTCGAAAGCTTCGGTCTCAACACTGACAAGCAGGAGTTGGTTGATCTGTTCGCCAACACGGACTCGGTGCCCATCGTCATCGGCATGACTGTGCTGGCCGCGGTAATCGCGCCGTTAGCCGAAGAACTGATCTTTCGGGCCGGCTTTTTTCGATTCATGCGCAAGCGGACGCCCCGCTGGTTGGCTTACGTGCTACCAGCCGCAGTGTTCGCCTCGTTGCACGGTAATCTATTTGCCTTCGTGCCGTTGTTTACGCTCGGACTCATCTTTGCCTACGCCTACGAGCGCACCGGCAACATTCGGGTATCGATCATCGCCCATGCGTTGTTCAATTTGCACACTATCCTCTTGTTGCTCGCCGGGGTGGAAGTTTGATCGCCCGCCATGTCGCCCTTTACTCGTCAGAAAAAACAATCGGTCGCCGCATGGGGTGAATTGAAACTCATCGCCGAGATCCGCCGCTGGCTCGGAAGTTCGACCCCGGAGTCTCCCGCCGGCATCGGGGACGATTGCGCGGTTTTGTCGGGTTCGCTGCGCGATCAATTGGTCACGGTCGATCCCGTGATTTTTGGCCATCACTTTGACGCGACCGTGCCGGCCCGAGGGGCGGCCGCAAAGTTGTTCAATCGCAACCTCAGCGATATTGCCGCCATGGGGGGACGCCCTCGAGCGGCGGTCATCGCGCTGGCCATGAGCCCCACGGTCAGCACCGGCTGGTTGCAGGAATTTTACCGAGAACTGGCGACTATTTCGCGTCGTCAACGGGTGCCTGTCATCGGCGGCGACGTGGCCACGCAAAACCAAGGCTTTTGTGCGACCATGACGCTCATTGGCGAAGCCTCTCCCAAAGGCCCCATCAACCGCGTCGGTGCGCACGAGGGGGATTGGATCTTTGTCACCGGATCGCTGGGCGGCAGCCGACTGGGCTGGCATTGGAAATTCCGCCCGCGGCTCGCGGAGGCCCAATGGCTGGCTTCCCGTCATCACATCCGATCCATGACCGATATCAGCGACGGCTTGGCCAAAGACATCTGGTCGCTCAATCCCAAGGGCTGTCGTCCGTCCTTGTCCGCCAGTGCGATTCCCCTGTCCCGCTCAGCTCGGATCGCCAGCCAGGCCAGTGGCCATTCAGCCTTGGCCCACGCCCTCACCGACGGCGAAGACTACGAATTGTTGTTCACCATGAATCGCGACATCGATCCGGCGTTGGTCAAAAGCGAGTGGCGCGCGGAGTTTAACCTGCGATTGACCGCCATCGGGTGCTTTGAAAAGAAACGTAGTCGCTCAAAATTTTCAGATGCCATCGATCTCTCCGACTATCATGGATTCGAACATCTGCGCTAAACTTCGGGTCGGGATCGAAACAGCCAGCGCCGAGGCCACCCGCCAACTCGCCGCTGAATTCGCCCGCGCCCTTCCGGACGACACGGTCTTGGCCCTGCATGGTGATCTGGGCGTGGGCAAGACGACCTTCGTGCAAGGCCTTGCGCTCGGTCTGGGTATCGACGATCCGGTAACGAGCCCAACCTTCAACCTGTTCTCGTTGTATCAAGGCACCTCGCGCCGTCTCTTGCACGTGGATGCTTACCGCCTTGAGGGGTCTGCCCAAGTCGATGCCCTGCTCTTGGAGGACTTCATGATTTCGCCGTGGGTTGCCGCCATCGAATGGCCGGAACGGATAAACGACTGGCTTCCGACCCAAGCTTGGCACCTCGAACTCGGCATTACCTCCGGCGAACGACACACCATCCGGCTGCGCTAGCGCATTTACATAAAACCATGGCCGTAAGCCAAAAGATGCGTTCCAGCCTTGGGGCATTGGGTTTCATGCTTGTGACCGGGGTCGCTGACCTCCGAGCTGGCTGACTGCACTCACCGGCCCTCGAAGGACGGAAGCATAGCCCCTGATACCGACGTCTATTGAGAAATAGACTTTAGCGCAACGTGTTCTGAGGTAGGTCGTGACCGCTGGACGCGCCACAGGCTGATGATCGATGAAGCCAGTGTCAGCGGCAAGGATGGCGAAGAGTTGCAGGATTCACGTTGAGGCAGATGCGGACGGCCCAGCGGTCCGTCCCTACCTCCTATAGTCCAAATTATTCAAGACTTTGGTATTAGGAACCAGTGGAAGTGGGAATGATCCCACTTCCACTTGGAACGAACCCACGACCTACTCAGTCGGCTTCTTTTCTTCGGGCTGCCGGCGGTTCAACTGGCTCGGCCGGAGCGTCGATCGGACTTTCCGGAGTTGGGGCCTCAACGGCCGAAGGTTCCGACGTTTCCGACGCAACTTCGGAGTCAGGCGCTTCAGATTCCGGAGTCGCCTCAGTTGCGGGCTCAGCGGGTTCAACAGGCTCTGCAGGAGCGCTGGGCTCCGTCACGATCGTGGCGGCTTCACTCGGGCCCTCGGGCGTTACTTCAGCCGAAGTTGAAGACGCTTCACCTGGGGTCTCATCCGTTTCGGCGGAAACCTCAGCTGCAGGTGCGATTTTAGCCTCAGGCTTAGGTTTGGGCGTAGTGGCTGGCTTGGGCTTGGCGGGAGGAATCGGCGCGGCGGCAAACAGACTGCCATCGATGAATTCGGTGACGTAACCCTCGGTGACCAACCAGCGCAGATCGAGATTCATGCGCTTGATTCGCGCTTGATCCGCAGCGGACAGTTCCACCGTTTCTGGTTCGGCGGTTTTCGTTGATTCAGGAACAGCGGGAGCAATCTCATTGGGAACGGGCGCGGCAACCGGAGCTTCCGCCTCCGTCGCGGGTTCTTCGGTGACCGGTGCGACAGGTTTTTTCTCCTCCTCCTTGACGGTCGAAATCTTCAGGAACTTCTCCGCCAGTGAGCTCACTTTGACCATCGGATGGGTCTCAATGAACGTGATAAGTTGGTCGATACTGTCAGCGAAGGTCTGGCCCGGCACGCGGAACTTACGTTTCACCGCGCAAACGAAACTTACGCCCTTGGAGCCTTTTTTGAAGATAGTGAACCCTTCACGGCGGAGACGCCCCCGGAGCGCATTGGCGGAATCGAGGGGAAAGCGTTGCTGACGCTCAAGCGCGCCAATCACAGCACGTTTAATTTCGCTATCAGGCATGTTTTCCAACTCGCGACCATGGAAACGCCCATGTTCGTAAGCACGGACAACCTTGTCACGGACCTTAGTAAGAAGAAACACCTTCGCCTCTGCCACGGAATCAAAAGTAATCGATTCGGCGACGGGAGCGGGGGCCGGAGTATCGCTATCTACCGCTTCAGTCTCGGCAACAGACACTTCAGCTTCGGCGGAAGCGTCCGCTTCAACTTCTGTCACTGGTGCACTTGCTTCGGTCGGAGCCACCGTCGCGGCGGGCTTATCCCCACCGACCCAAGTGTAACGCGTAACTTTCTTCATCAACTCCAACCACGCCTCGATGACCTCCGGTTCGCGCACCGATTCGATCCGGTTCTTGAAGGCGTCGAACGGCATGCGCGGCAAATGCGTGGCGTGGTGTTGTTGGACGGTTTGATTATAGAGGTGATAATTTGGCGGTCCGAGAAGCTCTCCCGTTACCCCACACTTATTGATGACTTGGAAGCTGCCCTTGGGCGGATCGGTCTCTACCTGCTCAGACGAGAAGAATCTACCCAGGTGCTTCGTCATCACGTGGTTTACGGCTTCTTCCTCGGTCTCAAACGGCACACTATCGGGCACCGAAACGTAAAACGGACGCTTAGGCGCAGCCGGATCTTTGGCCGGTTTCCGCTCCAGCACCACCACGAATCGGTCATTTTTTGCGATGACCGTCTTCGCAATGTCGAACAACTCGAACGTGCGGCAGGAGGCTCGAATGGTTTTGGCTAACGCATCGAAACTAACGTCCTCGGGGTAGAAGGTCGCGTCAAAATAAGGGCTGATATAGGGGCCCATCGGGGCTTGGTTGTAACCGCCTTCGCGGCGGGAGTCGCCCCGGAAAGGAGCGCGCGTGTCGCGACCACAACCACGAGGCTGGCCTTGTCCACCGCCTGGACCACGTTCACCGCCTGAGGGACGATCTCCGCCCTGAGGGCGATCGCCTGAGCCCGGTCGACCACCCGGTCCACCTTCGCGCCCGGGTCCACCGGGGCGTTTGAATCCACGGCGGTCCTTGCGATCATCGCGAGGGCCATCACGCCGAGGGCGGTCGCCCTGAGACCGCTGACCTGCGCCACCGGATTGAGGTTTTTCTTGAGACCACTGCGTTCCAAAGCTGAAGCTTCCGAGTTGGGTGAGGTCTAATTTGTTGAAGTCCTTTTTGGGCTCTTCTTTGTTCGGCTTGTCGTCCATGCGAAAAACGGGCTTAAGGCCCGTGCGAGGTTGGTGTTGATTTAGGTCGTATTTTGAGTTCGAAACTCGAGGCGCAGTCTCCA